>JAOAFA010000054.1 GCA_026416535.1 Deltaproteobacteria bacterium | reverse complement strand
GTTGGTGTTCTTGCCAATTATTATGGCCTTCCTGCTAGATTAGTTGGGTACTTTATCGATTCTGATTTCGCGGAGTATCCTTCTTTGTTCCCCCAGATAAGTTCACCACTCTTTGTTGTCAAAGGTAGCTATCCCTATTATACATTTTCCATTGGCGGTTATAATCATACAGAAGTAGAGGTTTACTATGAGGGTAAATGGAGGCTTATTACAAATTATAGATTTGAAGATCATTTAGCAAGCTATTCAGCAATGGAAGTTGTAAATAATAGAGATATTTTTTCAATCAAAAGGAATTTTTATAATAATGTAGCAGACGTGCTTTTTTTAAACCTTTATATTGCTAATGTCAACCGTAGTCCTGATTATTGTGAATTACCCTATAGCTATGCATTTTATGACCTTGATACCGCAACATCTATCTATCCTGAAAATTCTGAATGGATGTTTAAGAGTGATAATCATGTAACAGCGAGAAACTCTCTTAGAATTGGCAGATTTTGGTCTATTAGAGGTATTTTAGAACTCAGGTATGATTGGGTGAAAAGAATTGGAAGAGATTTATTTGTCCCAAAACTCAGAGATAACGAAGAGATTATCCTAAACATCATGGTAAGTTCGTCAAATAGGAATATAGAAGAAAACCTAAATTTGTATGTTAATGGTATAAAGATAGATTATGAGTCCCTTGATAGGATAAGGAATTTTAGTTTTCAAAGTAGGAAAGGCGGAGTTTTTCAATTTAGAGTAAGAATTGATAAAGATAGGATTTTGGAGGAAAGACTCAATTCTTTTGATGTAGAACTGAAGGATGCTAATTCAAGCGTGAGTTTTGTTGTAGGGACCAATGACAATAGGATTTTGGGGTATGATACATTTACCATGGATTATTGTAATCAATGGGAGATGATGAGATCGTCAAATTCATATTATTATGAGGGTTCTAAAAGGCATTATTTGTATAACAATCCTTTAATATTTTTAGAAATTGTTGAAAATAAATAAAGGGGTATAAAACCTTAGTTATTTTTAGATTAATATGACGCTTTTATAAAATATCTTTTCGGTTATCAAAAAGTACAGATTTAATTCAATTGTTGGTCCACAGTTATAAGTATGTGTGTTATGGTGCTTTGAGCTATTTTTTGCTTGTTTTCGAATACTTTTCTCCAAAAATAATCGGGGCTAAATGTGTGTTGTTGAGGTGGAGTTTGTCTTCGCAAGAAAGACAGAAATGGATTAATTGAGTGAGCATATTGCACTTATATGGTGAAGAAATTTTTTAAGGTATGTTTTTGAATGTTTTATTTTACAGAGATCTGCACTAGTACAAAATACTTAATCTTTCTTTACAAATTCTTAAAAATAGAATATTTTGTATTTGTGAAAAATGTTTTGAAGAAATTTGAAGTTTTTTTATTTTTTCTTGTTTTTGATTTTGTGGTGGAGGCTAGTGAGTACAAAGTTTATTTTGGGAACATACATGCACATTGTGAATATTCTGACGGGAAAGGAACTGCTCTTGAAGCATATATATATGCGAGAGATGTTGCGAAACTTCACTTCTTTTCACTTACCGATCATATGGAACAGTTAACACCTGATGAGTTGAGTGAGACAATAAGGGCAGCAGAAGAGACTCGCATAGAGGGTATTTATGAGACACTATGGGGATTTGAATGGGGAAGCCCTATATATAATCATAGTAATATGTTTATGACAGAAAGATTTTATTCTGTGGATTGTTATGTTAATGACCGCATTAAAAAGTTTTACGCTGAACTTATTAGATATCCGCCAGTAATAATGCAATTTAACCATCCAGATTATAACCCGAATCTACCTATGTATAATTACCATCAATATGAATATAACAAAGATGTTGATAAACTTGTCTCTTTAATTGAGATTAAGTCGGCATTCGATAAGGATGATAGGCATGAGATGTCGTATATTCAGGCGTTGGACAAAGGATGGCATTTATCACCTGTCTGCAACCAGGATAATCACGACTCTGATTGGGGATCAAAAAACGGTTGTAGGGTTGCAGTATGGTTGCCTTCCCTTACGAGGGAAAGCCTTATTGAAGGGTTGAAGAGGGGTAGGACATATTCTACGTGGAATCAAAATGTTATCGTTAAGTGGCTTTGTGATGGTAGGTGGGCCGGTGAGACTGTATTTACTAAGGAGATGGTACATTGTGAATTAATCGTATCTGACCCTGATGAAACAGATATGTATACATCAGTTGAGGTTATAACTACTGGCGGGAAAGTATATAAAACAATAAATGATTTTTAAAAAAATGAAATGGTGGGATTTAACTTAAATTTTTCTGAAGACAATAAATGGTTTTATCTTAGAATAAAAAAGGGTGATGAGGTTATTGTTTGGTCGGCACCTTTTTATTATGAAAAGCCAGTGTCTATGGATGGGGGAATTGATGCCGCTTCTGATGAAGACATTATTTCAGATGCTTTCTATGTTGGAGAAAAGCTGGGTTATGAAGGAAATAATGGCGGGTGTGGTTGTTCATTTTTAAGGTAGATTTATGAACAGTAGTGATTACATAAAATTGAGAAGTGAGGTTGAACAGTTGAGAGCTGAGCTTGAGTTGCTAAATGATATTAGTAAGACTCTTACAAGTAGCATTGATATCTCGGAGATATTAAAGACTTTGATGATTAAGGTCGGACAGTTTTTGAAGGCGAAGAACTGGTCACTATTGCTTCTTGATGAGGAAAGGCAGCGATTGAGATTCGAAATAGCTGTTGGTGAAACATCAGAGTTGTTAATTGGTAAGGAGCTTTCACTTGATGAGGGTGTTGCAGGTTGGGTTGCAAAAAGTGGAAGGGCAGAGCTTATCTCTAATGTTAAAGAGGATAAACGTTTTTGTTCTAAGTTTGATGTAGAATCAAAATTTGAGACTAAATCTATTATTTGTGTACCGCTAATAAATAAGGGTAAAGTATTGGGTGTTATTGAGCTTGTAAACAAGATGGAGGAGGGAAGGTTTTCGGAGTTTGATATGAGATTACTAAAAATGATCGCTGATTTTACAGCTATAGCTATAGATAATGCTAATAACTTTAAGAGAGTTAGTGAGCTTGTTATTACGGATGATCATACTTCACTGTTTAATGTTAGATATATGTATGATTTTCTAAGTAGAGAAGTAAGTAAGACCCTAGAAAAAGGTAGTGCGTTATCTCTGTTATTTTTTGATCTGGATCACTTTAAAAAAATAAATGATACTTATGGTCATATATGTGGGAGTGCAGTATTAAGGGAGTTGGGTTATTTTATTAAGAGAATGATAAGACCTGGATATGTACCTATTAGATATGGTGGTGATGAGTTTGTGGTTATTATGCCAAATACGAATAAGACGGAGGCTTTGGAGTTTGCCAGGGTGTTGAGAGAGCAGATTTTACAACATAGATTTTTAAATGATCTTGGCCTCTCTCTTGAGATAAAAGCTAGTTATGGTGTTGCTACAATTCCGGATGATGCAAGTGATAGAAACGCTTTAATTGCACTTGCAGATGCTGCCATGTATAAAATAAAGGAGAGCACCAGGGATGCAGTAGGGACTATCTGATAGACCTTTATTTTAGTGTTTACATAAATGATAAAAAGTATTATATAACTCAACCTAGAGGTCCTTAGAGATAGTGAGGACAGGGAATATTAGGAGGTTTTATTACAATGTTTAACGGAGTTAAAATTTTTACTGCTACTAAGGCAAAAGAGAGGGAAGAACTTGGCGAAACAATTACTAAGTGGCTCAGAGAGAATCCTAAAATAAAGGTTGTGGACAAAGTCGTAACACAGAGTTCTGACAATGAATTTCATTGTTTGACGATAACCTTATTTTATAAGGAAGAATGAGAATCAAAGATGCAACAGAAGAAGGCATTGGGTAGAGGGCTTGATGCCCTATTGGGTTCAAAACCAATGGATACCTCCTTAAGGAGGGAGATAATTTATAAACCCATAGAGTTTATCAGGTCTAATGTTAATCAACCTCGCAAGAGTTTTGATGATGCATCTATTGCAGAATTAGCAGAGTCTATAAAAGAAAAAGGTCTCTTACAGCCTATTCTTGTCAGACCCTATCAAGACGGGTTCCAGATTGTATTTGGAGAAAGAAGATTTAGAGCTGCACTAAAGGCGGGATTAAAAGAGGTTCCTGTTTTGATTACGGATATGAGTGATGCAGAAGCCATTGAGACAGCTTTAATCGAAAATATCCATAGAAAGGACCTTAATCCACTTGAAGAGGCGGAAGCTTATCATTATATGATGGAGAAGTTTGGTCTTACACAGGAGGAGTTATCTAAAAAGATAGGAAAGAGCAGGTCTGCTATTGCTAATTGTCTTAGACTATTGAAACTCCCTGATAATATTAAGGAAAAGCTAAGAAGTGGAGAAATCACTGAGGGTCACGCAAGGGCACTTATGATGGCTCAGTCAGAAACAGAGATGCAAAAACTACTTGCGGTGATATTGAAAGAAAACTTGAATGTAAGGGATGCGGAAAAAAGGGCGTCTAAGAGCAAAAAATTAAGCGCGATGCCAAGTTATGTTAAAAGTTTGGAGGAAAATTTACAAAGGTATTACCGAATAAAAGTGGGTATAGATATTAGAAAGAACAAAAGTGGAAATATAACCTTTTATTTTTCATCTGAAAATGAATTGAAGACCTTGATAGATTTGCTTTTGAGGTGAGCTATGATTTTTTCTAAGAAGGATGCAAAGGTTGATGTTGATAGTTTTGAAAATATTCAAAATATTAAAAAGGAGAGTAAAATGCCTTTAGTTAAGAAGGAAGAGGTTGTAAAAGATCCTACGAGTTTAAATGCAATACTTGGAAAAGGATCAAAATTTGAAGGCAAACTCACTTTTGAAGGGACAGTGAGAATCGAGGGTGATTTTGTAGGTGAGATCTTTAGTGAGGATACTTTGATAATAGGTGAGGGTGCACACATACAGGCTGAGATATCTGTGGGATCGATCTCAGTTTATGGAGAGATTAAAGGAAATATTATAGCTCAGAAATCCTGTGAATTGCACGCCCCAGCAAAGGTCATTGGAAATATAGTAACTGGTAATCTAATGATTGAGTCGGGTGTTATTTTTGAAGGTAACTGTAAAACTGATAAATCAATTAGTTTGTCAAAATCTCATACTACTAATACTTTATCTGTGAAGACTTGTGGGGAGAACACAAAGGTGTAGATTCGCTAAGAATCGCCAGGAAAAGGTAGTGTGTTAAGTAAGAAAGTTAGTTGTTCGCAAATCCAACTTTGAAATTCCCTATTTTTTTGGTTTTTTATGTTTTTAAAGGGTCAAGAGGGTATGAGGTCTTTAGTTAGGGAGAAGGTATATTTTCCCTTTAGTAAATCTGGCGGAGGAATACCTTAAGTCATGCAGATGAAGAGTTATTTGCTATTGGTGGGTTAAGGAATAAGGCAATCGATTAGACGAACATCAATTTAGTCTATAGCATTGTATGATTGTAAGTAGAGAACGTTTGTTAATGTTTTTCACTAACATGTAAATTATCTTCTTTCTTTTGACTGTTTGTAGTAATTGAAATATCTTCTGTTGTATGTTTTTGCGCCTTAACTATTCAGTTTTAGGAGGTTAGGATGAATACAGGAAAATTGTATGATCTCTTTGTAATTGGTGGTGGGCCGGCTGGGTATACTGCTGCCATTTATGCAGCAAAGAATGGATTAAGAGTAGGGCTGTGTGAAAGGCATAAACTGGGAGGAACTTGTCTCAATTACGGATGTATCCCGACTAAGATATATTCATCATCCGCTGAATTGTTGATGAAAATGAGGGATGCTAGTAATTTTGGGATAAAAACCACCGATTCGAATCCCAGGATTGAGTTTTTACGTCTATTTGAAAGAAAAGAGACGATTGTAAGTAAACAGATAGATGGGATAAAACAGCTAATAAGTGGCAATAAGATTGATTATTTTGAGGGTAATGCCATGATTGAATCTGCTAATAGAGTTGTTATATATTCTGAAAACTCGAGTAAAATGGAATTAGTAAATTTTAGCAACCTGCTGATCGCCACTGGGAGTGAGCCATCTTCGGTGGGAGGTATGGATATTGATCATAAATATGTTCTTGATTCGACAGATGTCCTCTCGTTAAAGGAGTTGCCTTCTGAGGTTTTAATTGTTGGGGGTGGGGTAATAGGGGTAGAATTTGCAATGATTCTGTCAGTCTTTGGGGTAAAGGTATATTTGGTAGAAATTCTCAAGAGGATTATTGCAACAGAGGATATTATGGCATCTAGAATTGTTCATAATAGGCTTAAATCCTTAGGGGTAGATATAAATACAGATGTCACCATTGGTGAGTTAAAGATTGAGAATGAAAAAGTGAATGTTACTTTAAATAATAAGAAGACCTTCGTTGTTGATAAGGTGCTTGTGGCTACTGGGAGGAGGGCTGTTGTGAATGTATCCGAGTATTTGAGATCTATTCTGTTGAATGAGAAAGGGTTTGTGGTAGTTAATGAGAATTTGAGAACTAAGGTGAAAAATATATATGCAGCAGGAGATGTTGTGGGGGGGACTATGCTTGCCCATAAGGCACATTATGATGGTGAGATAGCCGTAGATAATATTCTTGGGAGAGAAAAAAAAGCCGACTATTGTGCAGTTCCGTCGGTTATTTATACTCACCCTGAAGTTGCGTCCTCCGGGATTTCAGAGGAGAAGGCTAGGGAAAAGGGTATGGAGGTAAAGATAGGTAGGTTTTTTGTAGGATCAAATGGAATGGCAATGGCAAAAAATGCCGTTGATGGGTTTGTAAAAATTATTGCCGAGAAGGGGACAGGAAGAATTATTGGTGGCACAGTGGTTTCAGATTCTGCCTCGGAGATGATTACTGCATTGACGTTGGCTATTAAGGAGAAAATGACTTATGAAAATGTACATGATTTGATATGGCCTCATCCGACCATCTCTGAATCGATTGGTGAAGCAATGAGGGATATAGAAGGTATGGCAATTCATAAAGTAAGTATTTAAATGAAATTTAGGATTT
Source organism: Deltaproteobacteria bacterium (assembly GCA_026416535.1). GTDB lineage: Bacteria > Myxococcota > SpSt-1050 > SpSt-1050 > SpSt-1050 > SpSt-1050. Next base: position 572 of record JAOAFA010000054.1, on the reverse strand, counting down.
GCCTATTTGGTGGGTAGTTGAATGTTGAGGACAAAATTTTTGCAAAATAAAGCTATAGTGAACTTTGAAAAATTAGTTAAATTTCAATCAGTTGACTTGTGGCACATAAGTTGATATATAATTAGCCGATTGTCTTTCTAAGGAGGTTTTTAATGGTTAGAAGATTGATTTTATTGAGTTTTTTATGTTTTGCAGTGCTTGCAATATTGGGGTGTGAAGACAGACTAATTGAACCTAAAATTGAAGGATGGCAGAAGGGTCAAAGTGAATTTGTTTCTGCAAGCAGATCCGGCAACAAAGGGTTTTCTGAAGATTCAACAATGGATACAGGAACTGGAAATAACGAGAAGAACAATGATTCTGGCTCTAATAGGACAATTGAAGAGGGTGATATTGTAAGGGTTGTAAATAAAACTTTATTTATTCTCAATTATTACAGAGGATTACAAATTGTGAGTCTTGAGGACCTTGACTCTCCTAAGGTAATATCGAGTGTCCCAATTTATGGTACCCCTATAGAGATGTATATTCGGGATAATAGGGTATATGTAGTCTGTCTCTTATACACATCT
>JAOAFA010000045.1 GCA_026416535.1 Deltaproteobacteria bacterium | reverse complement strand
GCCGTAGAACCCGCCTCTCTTATATGATATCCTGATATAGAGATTGTATTCCACTTTGGTACATGCTTTGTACAATATTCTACAGTATTAACAATCAGTCTTATAGAAGGTTCGGGCGGGAAGATCCAGCTCTTTTGGGCTATATATTCCTTTAATATATCGTTTTGTATAGTCCCACCAATCTGATCCTGTCTTACACCTTGTTTCTCTGCCACAGCAATATACATGGCAAGAAGAACCGAGGCTGGACCATTGATTGTCATAGATGTGGTTACTTTGTCAAGCGGGATGCCATCAAACAGGACCTCCATATCCTCTAGGGAATCGATGGCGACTCCACATTTTCCTACCTCACCGTGCGAACGTGGGTGATCACTATCATATCCCATAAGAGTTGGATAATGGAATGCAACTGATAGACCTGTCTGACCATTTTCGAGCAGATACTTGTATCTCTTATTTGTGTCAAAACAGGTTCCAAAACCTGCAAATTGCCTCATAGTCCAGAGTCTACCCCTATACATAGTAGGTTGTACACCTCTAGTAAAAGGGTAGCAACCAGGGAACCCCAAATCGCGCATATAATCAAAGTCAAACACATCGGCAGGGGTAGAGATTTCGGGGACCTCCATATCAGAAACTGTCGAAAACCTGCTGAGCCTTGGGGGTAATTTTTCAAAACTTTTTTTATACACCATTTCTTTCCATTCGTTGTATTCCCTTTCTATTCTCCTTTTTTCCTCTTCAGAATACATATCTAACGACCTCCTATCTATCTATGCCATCTCTGGCCTCTATCCCCTTGGAATAGTAATGTTTAACCTCTCTCACCTCTGAGACAAGATCGGCTATATCCAGAAATTCCTGCGGCGCATATCTACCTGTAAGAATAACCTCCACACTTTGAGGCTTCTCTTTCAAGATTCTAACCACATCAGATTTATCGATGAGTTTGAAATCTGCTGCTACATTTACCTCATCAAGGACGACTATATCATACTCTTCGCTCTTTATAACACGCTCTGCGAGTTGCAACGCACTCTGAGCCATCTCTATATCGATTTTCTCCGGATTTTCCTTAGAGACAAAATCAGGTCTCCCCATCTGTTCGATAGTAATAAGACCATTTGTAAATCTTGCTGCATTTAACTCCCCATACACAATCTGCCCTTTCATAAACTGAATGATATATGATCTGTACCCATGGCCCGCAGCTCTAAAGCATACTCCCAAAGCCGCCGTAGTCTTCCCCTTTCCACTACCAGTGTATACGTGAATAAGTCCTCTATCTAATCTCGGTCTATTCTGCATTTTTTAATATCTCCCTCGCAATAACCAGTCTTTGGATCTCGCTTGTCCCCTCATAAATAGTTGTTACTCTTACATCTCTATAGTATCTTTCGACATTGTATTCTTCTATATATCCATAACCACCGTGTATCTGTATAGCCTCTGCACATATCTTATTAGCTATCTCCGTCGAATACAATTTTGCCATTGATGCCTCTTTTGTATAATTCCTCTTCTTCTCCTTCAGGAATGCCGCCCGAAGTGTCAATAGTCTTGCAGCATCCAACATTGTTGCGCAGTCAGCTATCTTCCATTGTATTGCTTGGAACTCAGATATCTTTTTGCCAAAAGCATGCCTCTCAAGTGAATATTTTATAGCCGCCTCAAGAGCAGCTTCTGCAATTCCAATAGCCTGAGAGGCGATCCCGATTCTTCCACCATTTAATGCCGTCATCCCTATCTCAAACCCTTTACCCTCAGCACCCAACAGATGAGAGGACGGGACTACACAATCACAGAAATCAAGAGATACAGTGTTGGACGCCCTGAGCCCCATCTTTTTCTCTTCCTTACCAATAATCAATCCCTCGGTCCCTTTTTCTACCAAAAATGCGGATATACCTTTTTTACCCTTTGATTTATCAGTCACAGCATACACAATTATACAACCTGCATAAGCCCCGCTCGTGATAAAGACCTTACTACCATTTATTATATATTTATCCCCTTTTTTGACAGCCGTGGTCCTTATTGCACCAGCATCTGAACCTGCATGAGGTTCAGTGAGGGCAAATGCAGCTGCTACATACTCACCAGAGGTTATCTTTGGGATGTACTTTCTTCTTAACTCCTCACTACCATACTGGTAAATAATCTCAGCAACCATATTTGTTACAGACATAGTAACGGCGGTAGAGGCGCATGCCTTAGCAATCTCAGTGAGGGCAAGTGAATATGCAACAACACCAGACTCAGCACCTCCATACTCTTGAGGTATGTTCACACCCATAAGCCCAAGTTCAGCAAGTCTCTTCAATATAGTCTTAGGGAAATGTCCTTCTCTCTCATATTTACCTGCCACCGGCGTGATTTCTCTCTTGGCAAATTCCCTTGCCATATCTCTTATCATCTTCTGCTCATCCGTAATATCAAAATCCATCTTTCACCTCATTTACTTACCTTTAAACTGTGGTGGTCTCTTCTCTAAAAATGCCCTAGCCCCTTCCTTCTGGTCCTCGGTCCCGAACAAAGTTATGAAACAGAGCTTCTCAATCTCATTGGCGGTCCTAAGATCGTGATCCATTCCAAATACCATAGACCGTTTTGCAGCCCTTATTGCAAGTGGTCCTCTCTTCATTATCATCCTGGCTATCTCCTTTACCCTTGTCATCAACTCCGCTTGAGGAAATACATTATTTACGAGTCCAATTTCCTTAGCCTTGTAGGCATCAATCTTTTCACCCGTAAACACAAGCTCTTTTGCAAGGTGTCTTCCTATCAATCTCTGAAGCCTCTGAGTTCCTCCAAACCCTGGGATAATCCCAAGAGTGACCTCTGGAAGACCAAAGAAGGCATTATCTGAGGCATAGATCATATCACAGGCTATTGCCAACTCCGTCCCTCCTCCAAGGGCATAGCCATTGACCGCCGCTATAACCGGAACTGGGAATGATTCTATAGTATCCATAACCCTCTGACCTAAGTCCACAAACTCTCTTGCCCCATCAGGAGTAAGGGTCGGAAAGGTCGTAATGTCAGCCCCTGCTACAAATGCCTTCTCACCCGCACCTGTAATTATCAGTACCTGTGTCCTGTTATCCACCTTTAATTGGTACAGTGCACACTCAAGCTCATTTAGGGTCTCAATATTTAAGGCATTTAAAGACTTAGGTCTATTAATAGTTATAATAGAGATACCTTCTTCAAAATCAACGATTATATTCTTATATTCCATATTTTCCCTCCTTACTGATAGGTATAGAAGCCTTTCTTGGTCTTTCTTCCAAGCCAACCCGCGTCCACGTATCTTCTTAAAAGAGGACAAGGTCTATACTTACTATCACCAAGTCCCTTGTGAAGGACTTCCATAATTGCAAGGCAGGTATCAAGACCTATGAGATCTGCTAAGGCGAGTGGCCCCATTGGATGATTGGTTCCCAACTTCATTCCATTGTCTATGTCCTCTGGCGTCCCAAGCCCCTCCTGAAGAGCAAAGATGGCCTCGTTAATCATAGGCATAAGGATCCGGTTCACAATAAAACCTGGAGAATCCAGAGATGTTATACAGGTCTTCCCCATCCTCTCAGCAAGTAATCTTGTGGTATTATAAGTTTCATCGTTTGTGGCAAGCCCCCTTATCAACTCTACAAGCTGCATCAATGGAACAGGATTCATAAAGTGCATGCCTATTACCTTCTCAGGTCGTTTCGTTGCTGATGCAATTCTTGTAATAGGTATCGAAGATGTATTCGTAGCCAATATAGCATAAGAAGGAGCCAACTCATCTAATTCTCTGAAGATATTCAATTTTACCTGCTCATCCTCCGTAGCCGCTTCTATATAAAAATCACAATCTTTGAGATCGGTCATGCTGGTATAACAAGCCAAGCGATTCATAGCTGAGTGAACCTGCTCCTCTGTGAGTTTACCCTTTTCTTGAAATTTTCTTAAGGATCTTATGATTGTATCCCTACCTCTGTCTAAAAATTCCTCTCTAATATCCATCATTTTAACAATTAGACCAGTTGTCATTGCCACCTGAGCAATACCTGAACCCATCTGTCCTGCCCCTATCACGGCAATAGTCTTAATATCCATAAATAAACCTCCATTAAGTGTGTGTAAAAAAGCCCTAAAGGCGACTTAATACTATTTTATCTCTTGCCTATAGTCAAGATAATCAATAATGTCTTATTTAGAGGTCATAGAAACAAAAACTTTCGGATTTTTTTATTTTGTATGAGAATCCAGATTTAGGCAAAGAGGTTCTCGATGAAAGATCTTTTATCAACTATCCTTAAAATTAAAAACCTTCTATCATAAAAACATAAATTTATTTTATGCTGTTGTAGGTTATTCGCTTAATTATTAGATGCCATACCTCATAGTTGAACAATCAACACTACCTATTTCTATCCCGCCTACATTACATCTCCAACATTTGCCTATCTCACTTTCATCTTGCCTCCCTATATTGCATTTCTCTTCCTCATCTCAACATTAACCCATTATTGCACTTGACCATATGAATTTACAGGTTGGTAGTATAATTACTAACACCCAAGCTTTATATCTACGATTTAACCTAGCGCGAATAGATAATGACAGTTCTAGGTTTGTCTATTATCTTCAAATTCCTGACTATAGAAGAACAGATATGTGACAAGTGTGAATACAAAATAATAGTAACCTGGATGAGGCGAGCGATTCACTACTATTAGAGTAGAAAGGGCGTTTATAGATAGTCCCAATGCAGACTGAATATTAATACCTTTCTTTATAACAAGTTTATATGAGAGCAAAACTATGAACAACATGGTGATTACCATTACAACATGGGAGGTTATAGGATTAAAGATTAATTCTAGAAAATACCACAGTGAGTGAGCAGCTCCAGGATCTTTTTGGTAAAAAATGATATCTCTTATTGGATTAGTTCTTAATTCTGGTGGTGCAAGCGAAGCCTCGTACAACCAATATATCCAGCCAATTCCAAAGAACACAATTAGTGATATATAAAATCTCCACTTTTTAGTGGAGTCAAAAGAAAGTCCCATCGGTATTGCTAATACTATGGGATAGATCTTCATGAGAGAAGAAGCAACAAAGAGCAGGGAGGAGATAATAGGTTTTTTAAGCAGATAAAGTGCCAATAAGAACAGTGAAGTCTGAGGTAATTCGTTGGCATTCACTGACAAGATGAGGGAGTTTATTGATGCCGTCATATAGAACATAGCAGCGAAGTATCCATATTTAGGAAATGATTTGATTAGAATAAATATAATTAGAGCCTCATAAAAGAGTGCACCAGTATAGGATGTCGCAACAGATATTGGAACATTAGAGATAGAATTCCAGGGCGTTAATGCCTCTCCCCAAAGAAGGTGCCTTGTTAGGTAGGCGATAGGCACAAAAGGCACATAAGCAAAGTAAAGCATGGGACCATATCTTGCACCAATTGATACAACTCCCCAATAGTCCCTAAATGGTGATTCTCCATGTAAATATAAAATACCACCCACTCCAGAGTAAATACCGGAGTCCGTGGGTCTCGAGCCAAAAAGAAAGACACCCCTGACGATAAATATGACTATAATAACAAACAACATAAATCTCTTATTTGTTAATAAACTCTCATTAATTCTAACCCTCTCAAATCCTGAATACGTGAGATACGAGATAAGCACAACCCCAATTAGAAAAAATAGATGACCAAGAAATACACCCCCTACAAATTGATTGTTATTCCTATAAAACATATTCAGGATTGGTAGGATTGAAGATAGGTAAAACAACAAATTTCTGAATCTACCATCCTTTAAAAATGGGAATAGTACGAAAAAAGAGATCAATGATAGAAGTAGCATTGATTCTATGGTGTTGAAGATTCCACCATAGTGAATCAACGGATCTGTTTCAACTTTTCCAACAACTAATCCTTTCATCTCATATTTAAAATCTCGATTACTTTATCGGCGATAAGCTGAGCTATCAACTTATAGCCTTTACTATTGTAGTGAATATCATTATCCAAAATCAGCCTTTGATCAAGAATATCTCGGAGTTCAGCAACAGTGTCGATCACCTCGAAGCCACTGTGCTCTGCAACTAACAAAACCTCTGTTTCATATCTCGCAATCTCCTCCGGGTAAGGGCTTTGATAGTCATAAAGTGTAAGTGAGGGGATAAGGACAAATAGAGCATGTCCGCCGCTATTTTTGACTTCTACACCAATCCTCTTCAAATATTCCCTTGCACATCTATACCTAAGCGAATCCTTTTCTCTCAACTTTTGCAACATATACGAGACAGGCGTAATTGCGCTACCCACTTTATAAGAGGTCTTAATCAGGTCAAAATAGATCACTGCAAATTCAATGCTTCTGAGATTATTTAGTAGTCCAATAAATCTCTCAACACTATTCCCCACGTCTTTACAATACTTATAAGGATTAACCAATGTGTTAAAATAATAATAAGGAGTAAGGTCATCTATGAAGAAATTCAGTATCAACATATCATAATCAAAATTTGCTATAAATCTCTTGTAGATACTATAATGTTCAATAGAAGATGTCCCAGGAATTCCATAATTATCTACAAATACATCATCTCTGTTGATTCTTTTTCTCAGTTCATTAGATAGCATATGAGAAATAGTCTCATCCTCTGCGACCTTAGAACCGTAGGTAAATGAGTCTCCCAACATAGCGATCTTTATTCCTCCTCTCTTCGTTTTATTTTCGATTTTGACCCTAAAATTATTTAATTTGTCTTCAGAGATATAAAATGGATTGATAAGGACTCTGCAGGCTATCTCACAAATTAATAATACCAGCAAAAATATGGTAACTACTAATATGAACTTTCTCATTTAACCTCAAATCCTAAAAGAGTCCATTCCATTGAGTTATAATTTACCATATATAGTTCTATTCTATAGAGACCTTCGACGAATCCTCCCTTATAAAAGGGTATTTCTATAAAATCTTTGATCGATAGACTAACTTTAACAGGACATTTAGTACTTTGGTCAATAATTATCTGTCTCATAAATAGGGTATCATCTCTTCTCAACACTAAAAGGAAAAGTCCGTCTCCATCTATTTTAGCGAGGTATATTCCTATCTCATTTTCCTTTCTCAAGCTCAATTCACTCAAAAATATCCCAGGAAATGGCGAGAGGTCCAATGTAGAGTAAAATTTCTTTATATTGGATCTTCCTTTCTTGAGTCTGATCTGATCTTTTTTCTTATCAACAATGGCATTATTTATCGATATTGAGTTCTCAATGATTGCTTTATCAAGGTTGGGCTTGTATCCACACTGATTGCTTATCTCATTTCGCTTCCCCAATGGAATAGAATAAAAAGGCCAATTCATAATAATGCTGTTTTCATCTTCAATACACCCTAGTGGGACTTCCATCTGACTAAAAAATAGTCGTGCTAATAAAAAATAAATAATATTCATTTCTTAAAAAACCTTTTCAAATATCTCTCCCCCTTTTTAATATCCAAAAAGATCATAAGGCCAGACAAAAAGGAGATATCATAGTATTCTTTCATATTTATGAAATAAGTCAATCTGTGAAGGAACCTATACAAAAAATTCAAAGGTAGTTTCAAAAGCAATTTTACAACCGAAAAGCCGACGTGAAATCTTGATAAGAAAGGGAACAAGAGGAACAATCTCTCAAACTTTTCGGGAAACTCAACCCTTATCATAGGGGATTCTGGTCTTTTATTCATGTGGATAGTCAATGAGAAATCATTTAGTAAAGAGCTTTTTATAGCCATCTCAGTAAGTGGTAACCCTTCGAAAGGAATGGCTATATTACATTGCGTTATCTTAGCATTCATCCTTCTGTTTAGCTCGAGTGTCATAAGGGCATCATCGATCTTTTCATGAGGTAGAGCAATCATATTATATGTGTAAATCTCAATTTTGTATTTATGCAAAAGGCGAGCAACCTCTAATATCTCTTCATTTGAAAAAACTTTCCCCAATACCTTTCTCCTTATCTCTTCAACACCTGATTCTAACCCTATACCAACCCCCCTTAGCCCGCACTCCTTCAGGAGCCTTATTATATCCTCGTCAATAACATTTGCCGTAAGATTACATTGGAATGGTATGCCAACTTTTTTAGGATAGATGTTATAAAATTCGTTGAGCCACTTTTTATCAGTTAAAAAAAGGTCATCAGAAAAATGCACAGTCCTTAAAACTGACTCCCTTTTCATTAAGTTTATCTCTTCACAAATTCTTTCAGCAGAATGCTTTCTTATATATCTACCTTTTCCTCTGTAGATATCCCTCAACTTCCGTGTAAAACAGAACGTACAAGCATATGGACAACCTCTGCCACTCAGAAACCTCTTCACTGTAAGATTTTTAAATGATGGATATTTGAGATATAGTCCTCTATCTGGGAACGGGAGACTATCGAGGTCTTCATTTAAATTCCTTAATTCATTAATGATGAGTCTACCCTCTTCCTTATAAACCAAGTTTTTTATATCTCTTAAGTCTCCACCATCAGCAAGGGCATGTATTAATTCTACTACTGCCTCCTCAGCCTCACCAATGAGGGCAAAATCAAGCCACTCTCTCAAAGCAAATGAGTTGTTGAGAGTTATATATGGACCACCTGCTATTATTTTTACCTTTGGAAAATCCTTTTTTAGCTCATTACCAAGCTTGTCATAATAATCCTGTTTTGTAATGACAACAGAGAACAAAATTGCGTCTGGAGAGAAAGTCCTAATCTTATCAAATAAGTTCTTTTCAAGCGATGCTATAAAAAGATCTGTAGTATGTCCAGCACTCCTTAAGACAGAGGAGATATAAGAAACGCCTATGGATTCTGAATCTATGGTATCTTGGATGAAGAGGAGTTTCATCTTTGTCCCTTTGCTTCTCTGAAGATGAGCATAATATTTCTTGTATAAATTATTATTCCTCCTGCCTGTCCAATAATAAACACAAGGTCTTTTCTGTGAATCGCATAGATCAATAAAGTCACACCCCCCAAAAGACTTAGAAACCAAAAGACATTAGGTACAGTACTTTTCTTCTTGAATTCACTTACTATCCACTGAACAAAGAATCTCAAAAAGAAAAAGAATTGACCTATCAATCCGAAAACAAGCCAAAAATCCAAGTTACTAAAATTCATGACCTAAACCCCTTTTATCTCTTGCAATATATCACCGCGCCATTGATCTCTTGAATTTCTCTGTAATCAGATACAATCTTTTTAAATTCAGGTATCATATCTACTAACTGATGCTCAGTTGCCTTGTTAAATAATGAGACATCTATAATACACAGTGGTGGATCCCTTCTTGTTATATCATCAACCAACGTAGACACAACTTCTGAATCTTTTATCCAGGGCAAGAGAAAGAAGTATTTAGAAGAAGACCTTCTCTTTGATAGACAATAGATATTCGCCTCATGAGGTGCCACCCAAATACTATCCTTTTCAGTGGTCTTTGTTTCTATCATATAGCTGACAGCTTTAATTGCATCAAAGTCTTGAATCAAGATGTCTCCATATTTTGATATGGACATAAAAATCAAAATTAGTAATAGGAGCGATAGCTTTTGCATGGCTCCCAGCAATTTCTTTTTAGAAACTAAGTATAGTGATGTGGCAAAAAATGGTAGCATCTTAAATGCATCCATTCGTATCACACCTACCAACGCAAGACTTAACACCACCAAAATCTCATATAGTGAGATAAGCCTTCTAAGAAATCCATAACATGCTAATAGAAACAATCCTAGAAGAATTATAAATTGGTAATACTCGTGTTGATAGGGTGGTCTTATATATGATCGAACATCATATCGCTTAACCACAAATAAGAGATTTTCTACAAATGGTTCTAATACACCTGTGATCTTAAATAATAAGATTATAAGAGCAAGTGAAAATAAAACTCCCACAAAGAAATCCTTTCTAATATTTTTACTTATAGATGCAAATATAATAATTATTAACACAAACACCCCGAAAGGCTGCTTAATAAAAAATAGTAGACCAGAAAAAAATCCTGCCAAAATATTTCCTCTATTGTTTTCATCTTTTTGAATTTGCCAAGTAATAAATAGTATTAATGGCGTAGCAATAATTTCAGCAGTAAAATTAAATGATTGGAATAATGGGGCAGAAATAGCAAAAAATATGGTCAGAATAAGACTTTCGAGACACTTAGATAGACTTACCTTCATAAACAAAAACAAAAGTATTAGAGTGATGGTGAAAAACATACATGATAAAAGGCGGAGGATTATTAGAGGGTTTTCACCAACGTTTATAAAAACAGAGGCAATAAAATATGGAAGTGGAGCCTTTTCATTAAAAATCTCTCTATATAATATGGCACCCTTTGAAATAGCCTGAGCGATTGTGCAATATGACCCTTCATCTGTAAAAGGCCTCTTGTGTAAAAAAAGAGAGAATAAAATTATAGCAACTATAGTAATTATAATTATGGAAAATATGGTATCTCTTTTTACCATCTCTCCACAAGCTGCTCACAAGAAAGCAAGTATGATTCAGGGGTAATGGGATGCCTCAAATTCTGAGGAACTTTTAAGAGAGCAAAATCTTTGTTTGGATTGTTTTTCTCAACAAAACTTATATATGGATTTCTTCTCAGCTTAAAAAATTCCTCAGAATAATAATATTCCTCTACTAAAATATATCCATCGGTAAGAGTGTGGCACCAATCCCTCGCGCTTTGAATATCCTTACCATAATATACATCCATGATAATAGCCGCCATGCGAGTGGGCAAGATCTTCTCTTTTGAACCTCTTATCGGATTTTTCTTTGTTACACGGATTTGTTCATCTATAATCGTTGAATACTTATCAGTATGCGTTACTATCCAATTAGCCGTAAGAGGATGTGACAATATAGTACTACCCTTAGGGAGTCCTCTTATCCTTTCTATTACATACTTGTCTCTTGGCACAACCAATTTTATTTCTGGGAAGAATGCAATAGCGGATAAACATAATAAAGCCAAAACAGAAAACCTCTTTAGCCCATCTAGGCTCCTATATAGCATGTAAAAGAAAATAGATGCTGTAAATGGTAATATAACAGCAAACGCCCTTTGAAGCTGTCTCCCAGGCTCATGGACACCAAATCCAAATTTTTGTGATAACATTCGTATAAGTATAAACGATAGAATAGACGAAATAGCAAAAATAAACATAACCTTTTGTTTTTTAATTCCATTCGAATCCACAACACCAGTCACAAAATATACAGAGGTAAGTAAGACACCCCATTTAAAGAGGTAGGAAATCTCAACATACTCCCTTTCGTTCAATCCTATACTCCAAAATAGCATTATAAACACAAAGGCGATGACATCAAAAGTAGCTCCTTTCTTTTTCATCAACCTCCTTAAGATTCCTACTAAAAACAAAATAGGTAGGATCACCTCAATAACGGTTACCAACTTATCACTTAACGCCCACTGATGTAAAAGATTAAAATTCAGCCATTCAATAATCCCAATATTGACAAATGAACTAAAGAGCAGATTAAAGTCGGAAGATAAAGGCAATTCAAATAAGTTGGTCTCCAATAAAAACGAATCTCCTTCTTTTGCTGGACTAAAAGACGTAAGATCAATGCTGATTAACATGGGAGTCAGACCTAGAAGCCCACTTATTATCGGAATTACTGAGGTATAAAATCTTTTAAGGTTAGAAAAGACAGCATAGAGGGCAATTGTTATGAAGAATAACGGCAGTAATATTGGATACAAAAGCGCTGTAAAAAATGTAATAGAGGATAAAGATATGACTGAAAATCTCTGTAGGCATATAAGCAATGATGGTATTAAGACAAAGGAAAAAGAACGGGCGAGTCCGGAAAAAATCTCTGATGAAGATATACCCCAAAATACAATTAAAAGTGATATCCACTTTGCATGATGTCTCTTAAAATGTAAGCTGAAGAACCTAATGAATATTATATAGGAAGTAAGAGTTACTATTAATCCTATTGTCTTATTTGCCCATTCAAGTGGATAGGCTACCCCTAAAACACTCCCTATATTCATAATGATTGCATAAAGAAATCTAATTAACGGTGGAACAATCTCGTTAAAAATGAAGTTGTCCCAGCCATAACTTTTGGAGTAATCATGACCTATGAAACGATTAAGCGAACCATAAAGCCAGAAGTCGTCCACAACCCTAAAATATTCTTTAAACAACTGAGTAAAAACATGTAGAAATAATACTAAGAAGAAAAGATCCGGATAAAAAGAAAATCTCCTCTCATCTGATCTAACATCAAATCTCTTATATTTTAGCCACCACACCCCCATAATGTCTACTATTACATCTGGCAGCCTATTGAGTACACCGAATTTTGCCTTCCCGCCTATTCTCTCTCTGCTTTCTATAGGTAATTCTATTAATTTTAGGTTATTTAGCAAGGCAAAAGTCGGGATGAATCTGTGGAATCCATCAAACCCATAAAGAATTCTATTTCTAATTTTACTCCTAAAGACCCTTAGGGTGCAGGTTGAGTCATGTATTTTATCACCAATTACTAATTTCTTGATCAAGTTGGCGATTTTAGAACTTATTATTCTTATCCTGTTGTCCTTCCTTTTGAACCTGTATCCAACAACTATATCTGCATCTTCATTAATCAATGTCTCAGCAAGTCTTATAACATCCTCAAAGTTAAATTGACCATCTGTATCAATTGTAGCGATGAGCTCACCGCCAGCATGTTCTATCCCTATAAATAAAGCATGTGATAATCCAAAATGTTGTGTAGTAATCACCCTTAAATTTGGAATAGAAGAAGATAATAATATGTTTTTGGTCCTATCGGTGCTACCGTCGTCGACAAATATGAATTCCCACTCAAATTTTTCCCCCTCTTTCTCAATTGTTTTTTTTATATCATTTATAAACCCAGAGATTGCCTCCTCTTCATTATAAAATGGGGCAACAACTGAGATTTTCATTCAATTAACAAAAAATTATTATTGAGGAATGCAGGTCTGAATCTCTGAACAAGGTTTCTCCATTAAACAACACATAAGCTCTACTGTAAAACCAGACTTACTTTCGCAGCCATTGATACATTCTTCCTTTGTACATCCACCTTGAGGACAATATTCTCCAGTACAGCTACGAAATTTTTCACATACATCTTTACAATAATAAGTATTGGTCTCTGTGATACAAACCATCTCAGTACCTCCATCCCCTATAGCATCCTCTACCCCTGCATCAGGGGCATATTTTCCAAGGCAATAATTGGCAACTACATCACAGTTGGCAGTGTTATTGTCCACACACTTAAAGTCCTCTTCCTTTATTCCTTTGTCTTTACCATATGTAATACATCCTTCAATGGTACCAAACATATTCCTGAATTCAGCATCCCCTATGCATCCTTTGAGTATCTCACAGGTCCTCTTCCCCTCATAATTTGTAATGATCGGTGTTATTTCATCACACTTGGTTCCTGCCTCTATCAGCATATCAACTTCATCTTCGGTCAGATTTTCATTTATTTTTGTCATACAATCCTTTTTGGATTTTCCAAAGAACGCAGGATAAGAACCCCCAAAACATTTTGGGAGGTTTGAACATACCTTAGAGATAGGGTCAATCTGAGCATCTTCAGAGCCACCATTGTCACTATCAGAAGAAGAGCTGCACTTTACAGAAAAAAGTGATATCAGAACGGCAATGCAGATTATAACCACTAAACCTGGATCTTTTCTCATATCTAACCTCCTTATCGAAAATTATAATTTATATTACACAATTGTCAAATTAATATTTAGGGTAATGACTTACAGTATAATCAATGTTTTGAACTGAATATGGTTTTTACTTCAGTATTGAAATATGTTATATAAATCTCTGTGAAATTCTTAGTGTACATTGAAGAAACCAGGCCTCTTCATATTATAAAAAATTTTTCTA
>JAOAFA010000021.1 GCA_026416535.1 Deltaproteobacteria bacterium | reverse complement strand
AGATGTGTATAAGAGACAGGGCAATAAGAGAACGTGCATCTGATATTCACATTGAGCCTTATGAAAAAGAGATAGTCGTGAGGTTTCGTATTGATGGAGTATTGTATGAGATAATCAAGCCTGCCAAGAGATTTCATTCGAGTATATGTTCAAGGATAAAGATTATGGCTGGATTAAACATAGCAGAGAAGCGATTGCCTCAGGACGGAAGAATAAGGTTTAAGATAGCTGGTAAGGATATTGATGTGAGAGTAAGTGTTATTCCTACGGCTCACGGAGAGAGGATTGTCATGAGGCTTTTGGATAAGAGCGCCGTCTTGCTTGATTTGGAACAGCTCGGATTGTTGGATGATAAACTAAAACAAGTAAAAGAGCTGATAAGGAGGAGTCATGGTATAATCCTTGTTACGGGACCCACCGGTTCGGGTAAGACCACAACGTTGTATGCCGCCCTTTCGGATATTAATTCACCAGATATTAATATCCTCACAGCTGAAGACCCGATTGAGTATCAGATTAAAGGAATTTCTCAATTGCAGGTAAATCCAAAGATTGGGTTAACTTTTGCTAATGCATTAAGGTCTTTCTTGAGGCAGGATCCGGACGTTATCCTTGTGGGTGAGATCAGGGATCTTGAGACTGCAGAGATAGCAATTCAGGCGTCTCTTACAGGTCATCTTGTCTTGTCTACGCTACATACTAATGATTCGGCGACGGCTGTTACAAGGCTTGTAGATATGGGCGTAGAACCATTTCTTGTTGCAAGCTCTCTTTTGGCAGTGATGGCTCAAAGACTTGTAAGGGTTGTGTGTCCAGATTGTAGAATTCCTTATATGCCTACCTACGAAGAGGTTTCGAAGATAGGTCTTTCATTAGAATCAATTAAGAAAAAGGGCTTTATTTATAAGAGTAGTGGTTGTCCAAAATGTATGAAGACTGGTTATACTGGTAGGGTAGGTATATACGAGCTCTTAATTATTGATGATGAAATTCGTCATCTTATTTTAAAAAATACTGACTCAACTCAGATAAAGAAACTTGCTGTTTCAAAAGGAATGGATACGCTTAGAGATGATGGTGCAAAGAAGGTCCTAGACGGGGTTACCACTATTGATGAGGTTTTAAGAGTGACACAAGAAGATGTATTTTAGTGAGGTAGAATATGCCGGTATTTGAAGTTAGGGGATTTGATTCACGTGGAAATCCAGTAAAGGATGTCTTTGATGCGGATAGTGAGAAGGCACTGAAGCTCCAACTCAAAAGAGAGGGTATTTTTATTGAACAGATAATTGAACGTGGTTCTAGGGCTACAAGAAGGGGTGAACTTGATTTAACTAAGTATTTTGAGAGAATTACCATAGCCGATCTGTCTATTGTTACAAGACAGCTTTCCACCCTTATAAAAGCGGGCATACCTCTTGTTGATTCTATTACGGCTCTTGTAGACCAGACTTCGAACATCAAATTCAAACAAGTGCTTTCTGATATAAAAAATAAACTTAATGAGGGGTCCAATTTCGCTGATGCCTTATCTCACTACCCGAATATCTTCTCGAATCTATATGTAAATATGGTTAGAGCGGGTGAGACATCGGGGACTTTAGAAATAGTCCTTGAGAGGATAGCTGACTATACCGAGAATCAGGCGAGACTTAGGGCGAAGATAATGGGGGCACTTACATATCCTGTAATAATGTTGTTAGTTGCTATCGGGATTATTTCATTTTTGTTTGTTGCAGTAGTTCCAAAGATTACAAGAATATTTGAGGAGATGAGGGCATCGTTACCATTGCCTACCAAGGTCCTGATAGCCATATCCTCTTTCATTAGAGACTATTGGTGGTTGATATTTATTTTATTAGGGATGGCTATCTATTTCGCAATTAAATATATTAAATCGCCAAGGGGTAGAGTCAAATTTGATAGTCTGATGTTGAGGGCACCTATTATTGGAGAGATTACTAGGATGTTAGCCATGGCTCGTTTTTCTAGGACATTATCAACTCTTTTAAGATCTGGGGTACCCATTCTACAGTCGCTGGATATTGTCAAGAACATCTTAAATAATCAGATCCTGATCTCGGCTTTAGAGGAAGCAAGGAATTCTATACGAGAAGGTGAAAGTATAGCCATACCATTGAAGAAGAGTGGACAATTCCCGCCACTTGTGATTCACATGATTGCTGTAGGCGAAAAATCGGGCCAGCTTGAGGATATGTTGAACAATGTTGCTGATACTTATGATTATCAGGTTGATGCTAAGCTGAGTGCCCTCACCTCGCTCTTGGAACCTGTTATGATCTTAAGCATGGGGGCGGTGATCTTCTTTATGGTTATTTCAATTCTTTTGCCAATACTTCAGCTTAACGAATTTATCAAATAGGAGGAGGAAAAGATGTTAAAGGCTAAGACATACGAAGAGAGGAAGATATTGGTTGGTGAGTCAGGTATGACTCTTCTGGAGATTATGGTAGTCATTACAATTATTGGCATTGTGATGAGTATTGTTGGAGTCGCGGTCATGAAACAACTTGAGAAATCCAAAAAAGATGCTGCGTGTTTGCAGATTAGAAATTTTGAGGAGGCGCTTGATCATTATAAACTCGAGAAAGGGTCATATCCATCAACAGAAGAAGGTCTAGCTGCACTTGTTCAGGCAGGTAAGTTAAAGGGTAAGAGTGTTCCTAAGGATCCCTGGGGGAGGGATTACATATACATATATCCAGGGCAAAACAATCAGGATGGACCTGATATTGTCTCTTATGGTGCAGACGGGAGAGAAGGAGGTAGTGGGGATGGAGAGGACTTGAATAATTGGGGTCCTCCCTGTGTAAAATAGGTGTTTTGAGTAAATGATAAAACATGAGAGTGGTCTAACATTAATAGAATTTGTAGTGGTAATAGCGATTATATCACTGGTCACAGGTGTTTCAATAATGGCTTTAAATACTGTTACCTCGTCAGAGATGCGTTCTGCAGCAGCACAGGTCTCTTCAGCATTGAAATACCTGTATAATTATTCTGCGCTCACGTCTAAATACTGTAGATTTGGAATCAGGCTTCAGGAGAATATTTACAGTGTGGAGTGTTCTGATACCCCGTTTTACCTTAAAAAGACAAAGTTGGCTGTTGTGGGGGATGAGGTAAAAAGAGAAGGAGATGAAGAGAAAGACAAAAGAGAAGGTTTGTTATTTGAGGATCAACTACAACAGATTTTTAAGGAGCCGAAGGCAGAATTTTTTGAGCTAAAATCAAAGTTCGTAAGGTCTAAGACACTGCCAAAAAATATTTATTTTGACTCTATGGTAGTGTCTCATATAGCTGGTAGGGTTTTTAAAGGGAATGAGTATATATACTTTTTTCCGGGTGGATTGACTGAAAATGCCTATATATATTTATCCGATCAAAAGCAGAATATTTATACTATAAGACTCTATGCATTAAGTGGTAGAGTAGAAGTATTTAACACATTTGTGGAACATGAGGAGGAAGAGGAGGAATGAAAGATACAGGTCTACAATACGGTTTTACCCTATTGGAGGTAATGATCTCTTTAGCTATTCTATCTATTGCTTTGAGTGCTGTTATCGGAGTTAATATAGGTGCAATGTCGATATCAGGTAAATCAAAGGGAATAATTATTGCTGCATCACTTGCTCGTTCAAAGATGTTTGATATAGAGGAAGAGTTGAGAATAAAGGGATTCCCAGATTTTGATGAGCAGTTGGAAGGAGATTTTGATGCAGAAGGGCATCCGGATTTTAAGTGGGTGGCGCAGATCATAAAGATAAAATTGCCTAATTATTCAGCCCCCAAGGAGATGGCTAGTGCCACTGGGCAAAATCAGGGCACGTCTTCTCTTGGAATTTCACCAACGCTAATTACTCCGGAAATGTCGGCTGCAATGGCAGGTCTTCCTATATTTTTGAAACAGATTGAGGATGCGATAAGGGAGGTCAAAGTTACAGTATTGTGGCTTGAGCAGGAGAGAGAGAAAAGTCTGACTGTTACAACTCACTTTGTAAATATCCCTGGTATGGAGATGGGAGTCGGACAGGATATCGTCCAACAGGTCCCTGGTGGCTCTTTACCGGCAAGGCTTAGTCCTTCCACAGGGTCTGTAAATTTACCAAGGCTTAATACTGGAGGGGCACTAAGATGAATATTAGGGGTATGACTCTCCTGGAGATAGTGGTTTCAGTAAGTATTGTTGTTGTTATGGCTTCGCTCGTTTATGGGAGTGCAAGGAGGCAGATGGAGGCAAGAGAGTTAGCGATGAGATTAGAAGAAAGATATTCAATGGTTAGGATAACACTTAGTCGTATTACGAGAGAAATCTCCATGGCATTTTTATCAAATCATGTCTCTCCGGATAAGAGGACACAAACAATTTTTAAGGGAGTAAACGAAAGTCCTATCAACAGATTAACGTTTAGTTCCTTTTCCCATCAGAGGCTTAGAGCGGATGTCCATGAATCAGACCAAAATATAATTACATACTATGGTAAACCAGACAAAGTAAATAGTTCTTTGATGAATATAATGAGATACGAAAAGAGTCTAATCGATGATAAGCCTGAGGAGTATGGGGAAGGAGAGGTTTTGGCAAGGGGAGTTGTAGGATTACGATTTAGATACTATGATGAAGAGAAAAAAGAATGGGTTGACTCATGGGATACGATGGGGATAGAAAGAGGGAATAAACTGCCAAGGTATGTTGAGGTTAGCCTGACAATACTTGATGAGGGAGGGAAGGAGGTATCTTTCGTTTCTAAGGCAAAGATTCAAATTCAAAAGCCTTTATCATTTTGAGGTAGAATGTGTTAAGGCAAAGGAATAGAGGGAATAGAGGAATGGCAATGTTGATGGTAGTTACCATCGTAGCTATTCTAACAACTATGGCTATGGATTTCTCACATGAAGCTATGATAAATCTGCAGTTAACATCTACTTATAGAGATGAAGTTAAGGCGTATTTCCTAGCACATTCTGCACTTAATATTTCACGGCTAATACTATTTTATCAAAAGCAGCTTGACTCAATTCTTAAAGGAAACAATATCGCTCAGATCTTTGGAGGAAGTATACAGCTTTGGCGCCTAATTCCAATAGATAGTGAATTCACAAAGTCATTTGCGAGTGGAGATCTCTTTACTTCTCTTGGATTTGAAGAATTGGCAAATAAGGAAGAGGCTGTGCTTCAGGGCCATGAAGGTAAAGATAATGGAAGTGAAAGAGGGAATTTTGTAGGGACTTTTGGCGATTTTGAGGGATATTTCAAGGCAAGTATCTCAGATGAGGAATCTAAAATATCTGTGAGAAATTTTGATGCAACACCATCTTTAAGAAATTTTGCCATGACACAACTGATGTTGATGTTAATGCCGCAGCAGTACAATCCGATCTTTGAAAATAGGGATATGGATAATCAGTATACCACTAGGGAGGATATAATAGTAGCTATAAAGGATTATCAGGATATAGATGATAAACAATTCGATCTCCTGACTCAACAGGACATTGGTCCCCCTGAAGATCTCTTCTATTCATCACTTGAGAAACCGTATCAACCCAAAAATGCGCCGTTCGACTCACTTGAAGAGTTAAGAATGGTGCGGGGAGTAGGAGATCTATTTTTCTATAACTTCGCCGATAGGCTTACAATTTACCCTGTGAGAAAATTTAATCTCGCAAGCCTTGATGACAGAATGATCTTAAGTATCATCTGTATGTTTATAAAAGACAAGATGCACCCTGTATGTACCGATACTACATTTACAGCACAGCGGAATTTGTTGCAGAGGTTTTTGGAATTTAAGCAGTTGAAGATGCAGATGAACCCGTTATATGTTGTCTCAATTCAGGATATAAAAGAGTTTTGTGCTGCTGAAGGACTTGTTCTACAAGAAGCAATTCTTGGTGTGGGGAAGATGGAGGATTTATTATCAATGGAGAGTTCCTTTTTTAGGGTTGAGACTATAGGGGTGGTTGGGAGTGTTAAAAAGAGGATTACGGCTGTTGTATACGCAGATAAGTCCAAGTCAGAAATACTTTATTATAGAGAGGATTAAGATATGGGCAGAAGATATGTGTCCATAAGATTTGGTAATACACATTATTATGGTTTAATAGTAGAAGAATCAAAGCGAGGGCTGAAGATAATTGAACAGAGAAGATGGGAAATAAACCCTAACAATCTATCTGAAAATGGTTTTGATAGGGATGCTTTAAGAGCCCTTTGTGCAAATAGCAACGCCCAGGAATATTTGGTTGTAATGCCTCATAATGAGGTAATAACAGGGATATTGGAGTTTCCCCTGACTGATAGAAAGAAGATTGAAAATGCCTTAACCTTTGAGCTAGAAAATGAAACTAATGAAAGTCCTGATAACCTTATTTTTGATTACAGAGTTGTCAATAATAAGGAAGGCAAGACGCAGGTTGTGTATTATGCAACAAAAAAGGAGAATATTAGAACAATTATTGCTGAATTTTCAGCTATAGGTATTGATCCCGTATTTCTTTTAGCACAGCAAAACCTTTACTCGGGGCTTTATAAGTCAGTATTTGAAAGAGGTGCTCAAAAGAATGTAAAACTATTTTTAGATGTATCTGACAATATACTTACCCTTACATTTCTTGATTCAGAAGGTATCTCTTTTGGAAGAGTGTTTGAGTTTCAGGACATTTATGAGGATAGAGATGGAATTAAACATTTTATTTTATCTACCATCCAGTACTATCGTATTCGTACTAAAAGAGAGGTCATGGAGTCATATATAATATCTAGCGAAGAGATGTCTTTAATTTTTTCTGAGATGTTGAAAAATGATATAGGTTTAGGTGTAGTATCAAAGTTGAGTTTCAAGGATGTTGAATTAAACAATATAGAGAGCGAATTTGGTCTACTTTATTCAGCCATAAATGGAAGAATAGAACTTACAAGAAGGCAACTGATAAATTTTAGAAAAAATGAGTTTGTTTACCGAGGTGAGTATGACTTCTTAAAGAGGCAGTTAATAAGGTATGGAGTGGCTTTAACACTAATTCTACTCCTTGCAATAGGTCTAACAGTGTATAAATTTCGAATGCTTTCTAAATATGATGAACAGCTAAATAGCTACCTTGCGGAAGTAACTAAGCAAATACTCGGTAAACCTTATGATAATTTTACTACCGCTTTAGCAGTAATAAAAAGCAAGACCGAGCCGAAGAATTTATCTATACCCGCAAATTCTGCCTTCGATTATTTTATGTTTTTATCAGATGCCTTTCCACAAGAGATAGATGTAAATATCAGGGTGTTGGAGATCGGTGACAAGAAGATTAGGATAGAGGCTGAGACTGATTCTTTTGAATCAGTTGATAGAGTTGTAAATTCGTTGAAGAAGAATAGTTGTCTAAAGGATATTACAAAAGGCAAAGTAAAAAAGTCGCCTGATGGCAAGAAGATAGACTTTGACCTTTCAATAACACCATCTTGTTGAGGGTATATTCATGAGAAAGAGATTTGTCCAGATCAGGGATTCAATTAAGATTTGGTATGAGAGTCTTTCTCAGAAAGAGAGAATTTTTGTTTTGATATTTTTTTCGTCACTATTTGCAGTAGTATTTGCACTCATGATAGTATTTATTAGTTCGTCTATTAGAGCACGTTATATGGATATAGAGGATAAGGAGAAAAAACTTAGAGATATAATTGCACAAAAAGATAAGTATAGAGAGGCCGAACAGGCTCAAAGGACATTTGAGCAAAGGCTCAAAAACAACAATGTGAATCTATTCTCATTTGTAGAGGAGATAAGTAGGAGGCTTCAGGTAGACATATCTGATATGAATGAAAGAGAGAGTCCTGTTCAGAAGGGGGATAAGATAAGAGAGCAGACGCTTGAACTTAACATATCAAAGATACCAATGGATAGATTAGTGGATTTTATGAAGGAGATAGAGAAAGGTCAGTATTTAGTAAAGATTAAGAAGCTTAAGATAAATACGAGATATGAAAAGGAGAATCGGACACTCAATGTCAATATGATAGTTGCTACTTATAAACCTGTAACCAAGGAATAGGAGTTGTATGAAGATCAAGACAATAATTGTATACATCGGGTATGGAGCTGTGTTCTTAATCAGCCTATACCTATTCGTAATTCTGTCGATGCCGGATGAACAGATAGCAACATACATAAATGAAAGACTGATAAAGCAAAACGGGATAAATCTCTCTTATAAGAGCGCCCATGTTTCGTATAAGATGAGCCTCGTATTCAGTGAAGTAGAGATTGAGATTCCAGAAGTAAATCAGAAATTATCATTTGAGAGGGTTGAGGGAGGAATCTCTCTTGTTGGCTATTTGTTTGGGAAGAGACCTTTTATAATTGGGGCAGATGGTTTTGGCGGTAGTATCCTGGTTGAGGTGGGGAGCAAAAAGGATATGATCTTTCTCTCGCTTGAAGTAGAGCAGATTGAAATGTTAAAATTGGACATACTTAGAGAAAAGACAGGCTTAAACATCAAAGGAATCATGAATCTTACTGCAGAAATAGTCTATGATGGGAAGGAATCCAAAAACAACAATGGGAGAGTCAGTCTCGAATTTAAGGATTCCGAGATAAAGAGTGGAAAAGTTATGGGGTTTGAAATTCCTCAGATCAACACAGGTGATATAAGAGGTGAGATAGAAATTAAAGAGGGTAAATTTAAAGTTACAAACCTTAAGTCGAAAGGGAAGGATATAGAGCTCAGGCTCTCCGGTGATGGAAGCTTCCAGTCTCCGCCCACCAGAAGCAGCCTAAATTTATCGCTCAAAATAAAGCCAGCCCAGGCATTCATTGATAGAGAGGAGAAACTCAAGACCATTCTTTTCGGTATCGGTAGTTCCCTGGATAAGGAAGGATTTTATAATTTTTCAATCAAGGGCACACTCTCGAATCCGTCATTTGGTATAGAGAAGAAATGATAGATTTTTGTCTGGAATAGCTCGAATGCTACTTCACTCACTGAATAAATTTGCTACTTATTTTATATAATTCCTCTTGTCCTTTGAAGATTTATATTCGTGCACAATAATGGTCTATTGTCCAGGATTGATAGTCTGTGGTTGAGCTTGATGAATAATATTTAGTAAGCTGAATGTAGTATCTTTAGGAAGGGGTTGTTTTTTACTGTAAAGTAAAATGATTTATTTTTCATGAAGTTTTAGGTTAGTTTTTTATTGAATTTATGAGTAGTTTGTGGATATATTACATTTGCCATGTCAAAAGAGGAGGTTATAAGTGAAGAGAGAAACCCTTTTAATTATTGTGTTAATTGTGTATGTATCTACACTTTTTGCACAGGATAAGATTCAGTCTACTAATATTCCAAAGAAGCCCGATAAAAGGATGCTTTTTGCAAGGGTAGCCGATTATCTTGTCTTGATGAAGGTGTCACCTGGTGTCCCAGAGCCGCAGGAGGTGGTTGAGTTGTCTTTTGAGATCTACAGGGAAATGAAAATTGCCGATCCAGTTTATGGTAATCTTTCGCCTGTGATGGATGTCAAGCTATCTGCGGGCGTGTATTATGAGAAGCTACCAGAGGCTGTTTATAGATATATCGTGCAACCGTTACAAGATGCAGGGTCTTTCGGATTTCATTTTTTCCCTCAACAAGTGGGTAAATATATTGTGAAACTGGACATTATTCCACCAGAACAGGATATAGTGACAGCTAATTTTGGTATCTTTGTTGGTGTTTGGCCTTTGCCACCGGGGGAGGAGATAGACCAGATACCCAGGGATGAAAGCGGAAAACCTATTATGATAAAATCAGTGGGTCCCGTAGGTCCTAGTGGAACAGCCATTTCAGAGGTAGGGCGGGGTTCCGAGTCAGATATTAAGAGGGTTATGCGTGAGCTGGGGAGGACCTGGCAATATATTGTTAAGGATATATTCATCCCAAATAAAAGGTTGGATTTAAATGGGATTTCACGAGAGTCAAAGAGGATGGCTGAATTTCTAAAGAAAGAGCAAATCACAATCACTAAGGATAGAGATGCTCAGTTTTCTCAGTTTATTTCGGATTTGATAGTTGGTTTTGAATCTATCTCGGGGGCCGCTGATTCAAAAGATGAGAAGGCTGTGATTGAGGCAATTCAGAAAGTAAATTATAATGTGATATTAAGAGGACACCTAAGATATAGGTTTAAAAATGTGGATGCGGATAAGTATAAATCAAAATGAAATCCTGGAATTTAATATTAGGAGGTTAAAAAAGATGAGAAGTCTTATATCTGTGTTTCTTATCTTATTGTTGTTTATATCTGTTTTGTATGCAAAGGATAGAGACAAAAAGGATAAGGATGATTCTCAAGTCTCAAAAGGGAATATTATTTCAAAAGTAGCACCTGCAGCCTATGGAGATGTTATGGCGGGGGAGAAGAGATACAGAGTGGATTGTTTTGCATGTCATGGTGTGAACGGCAGCGGAGATGGATATGCAGCATCTTTATTTAGTCCTCCACCTACCAACTTTAGGGATCCTAAGGTGATGAATATGAAAGAGAATGTTCATCTGTTTAATGTAATAAAAAATGGAGGCTCTAAGGTTCTTTCAAGAGATTCTTATATGCCGTCTTTTGGCAAAGGTTACAATGACCTTGATATATGGGATCTTATAGCATACATAAGGTCGTTACATATAAAGGTAGATAATTTTTTCCCGAATGCCGCATATTACATTGCAAAGGATTATAGGATTGCGAGTTTGGGTAAAGAGAGGATAGAGAAGGTTATCAAGGAGAAGATCTCAGAGGAAGAGGAGACAGTAACAGTTTATACAGTCTTTAGATCTGATAAGCCACATATTGGTGGAGCAGAATATATACCTCAAGATCCGAATAAGATGGATGTCTTGAAAAAACCACTAAAACTTGGGTATCTTGCTTTTTTCAATGTCAAATCGCTTGGTAATATCCAAGTAGGAATAGCAATCGATCCCTCTGGCAAGATTTTGAAGATGCTTCCATCCGATATTTCCCAGGCTAGTTCTGTTGGGAAGTATCTCTCTCCATTTACAGGGTTGGGTAAGCGAGGAAAGTACGAGGTTTTTAAAATAAAAAATGTACCAGATAAGATATTACTTGAGCTGTATAAGGATTATCTAATAACTCTTGAGGCATCGTTTGTTTATGAGAAAGAGGAGAAAGACAGAACATGGATGGAGGAGGAATAAGATATTTTAAAGTGGGGTTTTCTAAGATAGATATAACACCGTATGGTAAGAGTGTTTTTATGGGTGGTTTTGATTATAATAGAAAATCGACAGGTGTTTTACACCCTATATTTGCGCGTGCAGTTTATATAAGTGATGGGATATGTGATGTTGTACTTGTATCTTGTGATTTAATAGGTTTGTTTAGTGATTATGTGAATTCAGTTAGAGAAGAATTGGCGAAGGAGTTTCCAGAAGTATCTCGTGTCATAATATGTTCAACACATAATCACGAAGGTCCGGATACTATGGGGTACTGGGGAAGGGCATTAATGAATATTCCTATTATTAGTGGTGTTGACTTTGAATATCTAAGTTCTTTGAGGGGTTTTATTAAAAATGCGGTGATTGAGGCAAGAGAGGGTGCTGAAGATACAATGGCATACGTAGGCTTTATTGATATTCCCAAATGCCTCACTGAGAACATAAGGAAATATGGCTATAAAGATGATAGACTCTCGTTCTTGAAATTTGTGAGGAAGGATGGAGGTATAAAAGGATTTATCGTGAACTTTTCTTGTCATCCTGAAGGGTTGTGGGCGGATAATACCTTGATAAGTGCAGATTACCCCGGAGTCGTGCTGAAGTTTATAGAGGATAGGACGGGTGGTGGAGGTGTATTCTTTTCTGGTTCGCTTGGTGGTATGGTTACACCCAATATAGAGGAAGAGGCAACATTTGCTGATAGACTCAGATTTACTGTGAATATGGGGGAGATATTGGGTGAGCTAGTTGTAAATGAGAAGGATAGCCTAAGGAGAATAGATGATGTGTCTATTTTATGTTTTAATCATAAGATTAGGATAAAGGTGGAAAATCCTAAATTTTTGTTGTTGAAGAAGCTTGGTATATTCAAACGAGAAGTTTTTGATGGTCGCATACAAACAGAAATAAACCTTGTTAAAATAGGGGATGTAATACTATTTGGGGCACCTGGTGAGTTGTTACCCTCTATGGGGTTTAAGATAAAATCTCGATTTTCTGATTTTAGGGATGTATTAGTCATATCCTTGTGTAATGATGAATTAGGATACATATTGTCCCCCGAGGAGTTCAGGGAAAAAGAACTATATAAATACGAAATATCTATGTCAGCTGGTAAAGAACTCTCGCTTGAAATACTTAAGGGGATTTATCACATGAGATCAGTTCTTTCGTTTTAAAACCTAGGAGCGAGTTAATATTTTGTTGACAAAATCGAATTAGAAAATAAATTATTTTTAATTCTCAAAGGAGGAAGATGATGAAATTGATAAAACAGGTTGTATTTTATCTTGTATTCTTTGCAACTCTTTTTGTGAGTACGGCTTTTTCTCAGGAGAATTCGCTTAAAGCCAACAAATTTGGTATTGACTTTACAATTCCGTCTTCTGTGGCGGCATCAGTAGGAGGGAGATTTCATGTTGAGGATATGATGGCTATGCAAGTGGAACTAGGTTTTGGTTATCAGGTGGAAGATGAAAATGATAATCAGGTTGAGGGTGGGGGAGTAAAACTTGGGTTGTATATTAATAAGTATCTTCTGGATAGAAGAGCTGCTCCATATATAAAAGGTGGCTTCTCATTCGCCAAAAATTTTGGTGATTTGAATGAAGATAATGACGACGTCTATATTACGCTTGCTACTGGAATAGGAGTCTCTTACTTCGTAACGAAGGAGTTTGCAATCGGTGGTGAGGCACTTCTTGCCGCACCTGTTTCACCTACTGTTAAAATAGGAACCGCCACTACTCAGCTATTTGCCACGTTTTATTTTTGAGAGGGAGATAGATGATGAGAGCCACAATTATTCTGTTGTTTACTTTATGCCTCTCCTCCTGCGGAGAGAACCAGGGTGGTTACAATTTTGTCTACCTCCAATATAATAAGAATGAATTAATGTATGTGTTTAATAGGTCAGAATATCATTTGTGCTATGGCAGTGATGTTGAGATATGTCAAAAGAGGTATTCAATCAGTAAATTAAGCGGCTCAACCAAATGCAATGCTAAGACAAAAAGTTGTAGTGGTTATTATTCTTATAGGTATATTTTTAGTCCTGACGATGATTTTACTATTAGTACTGCTTATGATGATGACCTGAGAAATGTAATCGTAACCAACAGAGAAGGTGATGTGGTTTTTTATTCGACTGATTATTTTTCTTCTTCAACTTATATAACAAGTGTGCCCATCTCTTCTTCTCAGCATACAGGATTTTGTGATGTATCAATTATAGAAAGTATGCTCAATCAAATGATTCAAAACAGATATGGATATTCCTATAATATCACTCTGGACTATAACAGTCTGACCATGAATCCTGATGTATGTAGACTTGCACAATTAATTAACTGTATTGCCATCTTATTCCCATCAATTGATGTTACCGATGATGTTCTTTCAAAGACAACATCTCAAGCCTTATTAAGGTGTTTTATGACGGTTTATTCTCTTTATGGGACGGATCCGGGTGGGAAGTCTAGTTTGGACATAGATTTTGATTAGTATTTGTCTAATTTTAACCAAGAATTGTTTATTCTAGTGAAATGATAAAAATTAAAATAAAAGTTAAGGGGGATTTGATAATCTTTTGTAATTTTCTGAGAAGCATATTTGTCTAATGATATAAAATCTTCAGGCAATCTTCTTTTAGGAATAACTACGTCTGGTGGTTCAGGACAGTGATGACAAGGACCAAGCAATGGGATAAGTAAAGTGGTTCCTGCTCTGATATTGTGTGATTTGAGACGATTTGCCTTTTTGATGAGATTAATGCTTGAATTGTATTTCATTGCTATTTTACCTAAGCATTCACCGCGTTTGACCTTGTGGATTGTAACCCTTTCTTCTGCTTTTGCTTTATCAAGAATAGGATGGATCCTCTTGCCAAGTTCTTGTGCTCTGGGACTATAAAATCTAATGTGGAAATGCCCCTTATGTCTTTTAGCATGTTTAATTAGAGATTCTTCGTTTGAGTTAAATATGGAATTAAGCCAATCTTCATTTTCCCCTATAGACTTTGCAAATTCATAAAGTTGTTTTTGGATTTTTTTGTCAACGAGTATGACTTGAACATCGGTCTTTGTAATTACTGCTTTTATGAATTCCCAGTTCTTCTCCAAGTCGAAAATTTTCTTTTTTGGATCTTTTTCGTCATATTTGTAATAAAAACCTATATCTACATCTCTACCATTTTGGTGACTTTTGTGGGGTCTTATATAACCTCCCTTTTCAGCGCTAAGGTCATTTATCCTCAACGGAGGTGCATCTGGGAATTTTTCTTTAACGGCCTTTGCGGCGGTGATAATGTATTTTATAACCTCTTCAGTGCCGTAGGATTTTTGTGGGTTTACTACAACCCATGCATCTCCCTCTGGGAACTTAACACCATTTATAAGTCTACCTAAGTTTGCAAAACCTACACATATTGATCCAAGCGCTTTAGGGTTTTCAGAGAAAAGCTGCTGTAACATTTCATCTGATATGTCGGTACTATACATATATTTGGTGTTGGATGAATGTACCTTTTCTATTTCTTCATCTTCTTCCCCTTCAACGTCCTCTTCACTAATTTCATCAGACTCCTCGTCTTGATCAATGTGTGTGCTATTAATTGAGTTGGATACGTGTGTTTCGGCCGCATTTTGTATTTCATCGTTTTTTAGGAAGGGATCTGATACAGATAGCATGAATATGGAACCGATGACAGCAAGTATCTCAATAAAAATTTTTTTGTTAGACAAAGCAAATTGATTTCGCATATTTTTAAAATATCGTAATAATAAATGTATGTCCATAGAATTTTACTTCTTGCCCGATTTTTTCTCTTTTATTTTACAACAGTCGTTATCCCTGAGTTTACAACATTTCTCATAATATTCATTTTCACATCCGTATTTTAATTTCAGACAGCATAGTGCTGCCGCTTTGCAGGCGTTTCGGTCGTTGAGGTCACACCCTTTTTTAGCGAAATTAAATGCTTCATTGTAACCTTCTTCTGATATATAAAGGGCGGCTATTGCTCCACAGGACATGGAGGAACCACCGTCACAGCCCCTTTTTGCCCACTTAATCGCCTCTATTTTTGAATTCTTAGTTAGGTAATACGCAGAAACAGTTGAGCATGCATCAAAGACATTATTTTCACAGGCAATCTGTGCTGGTTTTAGCGATTCTTCATTTTTTCCGAGTTCAAATAGACAATCAGATAGGATTGCACAGGCGATAGGGGATTTTTCGCTACATCTGTCTTTCAATAATTCTATGCAATCCGAATACTTCTGTTCAAAGGAAGATATTGTTGCACCTATGATACATACATCAATCATTTTGTCACTACAGAACTTCTTTGATATATTAATAGCTTTGTCAGCTTGATTTTTTTTGTATAATTGTTTTATAGATTCGGCACATTTGTTATTGTTCCCTTTCTCACAATAGTTAATAAACTCTTCTCCCACCTTATGAAGTGGCTCATTAGTTGATAGTAGAAGAAGTAAAGTAAAGGCTAAATAAATCATATATCTCCTCGCCAAAAAAGTTTTTTAATACTAATAATAATGAATGATAAAGCTATTATCTGTTCTATGCCAAGTTGTTTTAAGAACGATAAAAAGATTGCTCTTATTATATGAGGATTTTCTGCCTTATTGCTTATAAAACTCTCATTTAAAAGGATAATGATGTCTTTAAGAGGGATAATTGCAAAGATTAATGTTAAAGGAATTAGGATTTGAATACTATAATCTTTATATGCGAATATGTGAAGGAATAAGACAATGTTAACTAAAATGAACGAGAGATAATAGATATTATTTACTGCAACAGCGAATCGTGATAGTCTTCGTCCAATAATTATTTTTTTTAGGTGATTTATCAAAAAGCTTAGGAATATACCCACCCTTTCTACGGATAAGCCTGTTTCCGGTAAGGATTTTAATTTCAATCCTTCCTTAATCATCCTTCTTATAAAATCTGGTATAGATTCACCCCTTCTCATACCTTTTTTGTCCAAGATGAATTTTTTCTTGAGTAAAATGGCAAAGTCAGTTGGTATGGAAAGGTATAAGAGGTTTGAGTATGAATAGATACTTTTGATATAGTATTGGTATGTTTTTGTTCCTTCATATGAGGTGGATGATGATATAGAACCAAAGTTTGGTACAGAGTTTTCAATAACGGGAGGTTCTAATGTGACAAGTAGATCTTTGGAGGGGATATACTCTTCCGATATGAGACAAATAAATGGATACAGTGAGACGTCGACAGCTGCATTTATGGACATGGCAGTATCATTTGAATCAGTTAGTATAACATTTAATTTTGGGTTTGTGGTGCTTCTATAGCTACTATTTATTGAGGTGGATTTTATTACCATTCTATATACAGCATTAAGTTTTACAAGTGAGTAATCTGATATAAGCTTGTTGATGTAGGGGCAGTCTTTTTTTAAAGTTATTATGACTTGAAACATAGGATGATTTACATTCAATGCCGCATTTAATATTTTTTTTAAGATTTCGTATCTCTGTATGGGAGGTATGATGATGCTTACTGGAACCTTGATATTGGATAGAAGTAACTTCTCTGCTTCCGCCTCAAATAATTCTCTTGAAGACTCGGCGGAACTTCTTAGCGCATCTATTAGAGAAATTATTACATAACATATTGCTGATAATAGAATTATTGATGATGAGATCGTTAATATTATTGTCATCCTTTTATTTCCTCACTTAAAAAACCGTATCTCGATAAGTCAAGAATATACTTTGCGATATCGGATTTAAACCCTGATTTCTCATCTGCGAACCTGGTCAAGAGGCTCAGTCCTTTATCCCCAAAAGATGCTATTGATACTGCAGAATTAAATCTGACGAACCAGTTTTTGTCATCAAGTCCAATGATAAGATATGGAATTGCCCTTTCGTCTTTTATTTTACCCAAGGACTTTACGAGTTGGGCCTTAAGTTCCCATTTTTCAGAATTCATTATCGTTTCAACGAAACCGAGCATTTTCTCAATATTATCGACATTATGGATTGATTTGACAATTGATATCTGTGTTTCAAAGTCATAGGAGTCAAAGTTATTTGTAAGATCCCATAGCGCTTGTTCTCTATCAGTTTCGAATAAAAGGGGAACTATATATCGTTTGATTCTTTCGGAACTCTTATTAAATATCAAAAGTATCTCTTCATAGGGGACTTTTTCTATTTTGAGAAGTAGTGGGGAGATCCTCTCATTCACCCAATCAGGTAGAGTCTCCATACATTTGATTATGTCAAGTGTGTATTCCTTTAAATTGAGGGTGGATATTGCCTTAATTGCAGCAACTCTTACAGATAAATTGTTATCATTTATTAGCAGTGGTAATTTATCTCGAAGCTTTTCAGATTTTGTTATAGTTAGGAAGGAAATTGCACTGACTTTGTGATACCATTGTGAAGAAGATAGCAGTTTTTCATCATATTTGTCAAAGCCCATATCTTTATAAAGTTCTATCAGGCCCTTTCTTGCCTCACCTCCAACAGACATTATCTTGTCTATTATTATCACCCGTAGAACATTTTTTACGAATGGAGCAGTCCTAAATATAGGGGATGACTTGTCAACTTTACCAACCGTGGCTTCCATAATATAAAACTCATATTTCTCAAAGATGTACTGTTGAAGCATCCGACTAAGTATGTTTTTTAAATAAAACAAAAAGAGCACAATAATAAGCAGTATCTGGATAACTAAAAATACAATGCACGTCTTTAATACCAGTATATCATTTATCATTTACCAAAACTCTTTTAATTTCCATCTCGTAGTTATTTATATAAGCAAATACCGTGAATTTATCAATAAATAAAAATGAGTAGAATAAAAATTAAAAACTGGAGGCGGCAACTTTAACAAAGTACAATCTATGTATGTAATGCCTCATTATTAGTATTCTCACTTGAATTAATGTGTAATGAATATTCCTTTCTAACTAAATATATACTCCACCTAGTTTAATTATTTTGCTTTTTGTTATTCAAATTAGATCCCATTGATTCTTTTCCACGGTTAGTTACTTACTTAAGTTCTTTATCTCAAGGATAATCGATCAGTTTGTTGAAATAGATAGTATCCATTGGTCATTCTACTACATCCGCTATCTCCTTATCGAGGTGGAGAATTTGTTTTAAAGGGGCAATGCAAAATTTTATGTTGTGCAAGGGCTTAAGAATTAAATAGTTAGAGGAAATTGTTTTCGAACTTAATGTGCTGATGTAATTTCCGTTAGAGGATGGTCTAGTACTACCCATATTTTATGTCAGGATTTCGAGGTAGAGTAAATGGTTGGGAGTATGAAACTTGACTTAATATGTATGTTTGGGTTAATATATATAGTATGATGAAGATAAAGGTAGGGAACATATGTATTTTACATATTACATTGGGCGTATTACTAGGAATCTTGTCGTCCTGTGACAGTAGTGTGAAAGAGATTGGTAAGGGGGATGTAGTGAATATTCTGGACTATGTCTCATCTGGTGATTCTATGAGCGATGCTACTTTTCAAGAGAATGATGTGTCTATGGATCACATAGAAGATAATGATTATGATGTCTCTTTAGACAGTTTCTACAATGAAGAAGATATTGTAGATTTAACCTCAGATTCTATGCTGATAAAAGATATCTTGATAAATGACGGCGGAGTGAGTTGTATAACACCTTGTAATTGTCCATCTGGAGAGGTATGTGAGAATGGGAGATGTGTGAGTTGGAGGGATGCAATAGATGTAGTTTTTTGTTGTACGGACCCACAATGTGTAGAGGGTTATGATTGTATAATGCCGGATGGAAGAGGGTTTGCCAAGTGTAAAACTGTGAATTTGGATGCCCAGAGTTATATAGATACACCTTTAATAGATGAGGGAGTTATAAATGATGTGGAGGGTAATGATAGTGGGAATATTCGAGATAGTGGGGTTATCATATATGATACAGGGGATAATCAGGATCTGTCTCTTATACACATCTG
>JAOAFA010000019.1 GCA_026416535.1 Deltaproteobacteria bacterium | reverse complement strand
AAGGAATTTTTTAATGAGGAGGCTATAATGTCAAAGGAGAAATTTGTAAGGAACAAGACACACGTGAATATTGGGACTATAGGGCACGTGGACCACGGTAAGACGACGCTTACGTCGGCGATAACGAAGGTATTGGCTGCTAGGGGATTGGCGAAGGCGAAGAATTTTGAGGAGATAGACAATGCACCGGAGGAGAAGGCTAGGGGTGTGACGATAAACGTGCATCATACTGAGTATGAGACGGAGAAGAGGCATTATGCGCACATAGATTGTCCTGGGCATGCGGACTACATAAAGAATATGATAACAGGTGCGGCGCAGATGGATGGTGCGATATTGGTGGTGAGTGCGGCTGATGGTCCGATGCCACAGACGAAGGAGCATGTATTATTGGCTAGGCAGGTGAATGTGCCGGCGATAGTGGTATTTTTGAATCAGGTGGACAAGGTAGCGGATAAGGAGTTATTGGAGTTAGTTGAGGTGGAGGTAAGGGATTTATTGACGAACTATAAGTTTCCTGGTGATAAGGTACCTGTGATAGCTGGTAGTGCGTTGAAGGCTATGGAGTGTGGGTGTGGGAAGAGGGAGTGTGAGTGGTGTAGTAAGGTAGTGGAGTTGATGGAGGCTGTGGACAATTACATACCTGATCCTGTGAGGGATGTGGACAAGCCATTTTTGATGCCGATAGAGGATGTATTTTCGATATCTGGTAGGGGGACTGTGGTTACTGGTAGGGTTGAGAGGGGGAAGGTTAAGGTAGGGGATGAGGTGGAGATAGTAGGTTTTAGGGAGACGATGAAGACGGTGGCTACAGGTGTGGAGATGTTTAGGAAGTTATTGGATGAGGGTATAGCTGGGGATAATATAGGGGTTTTGTTGAGGGGTATTAAGAAGGAGGAGGTTGAGAGGGGGCAGGTATTGGCTAAGCCTGGGAGCATAACACCACATACGAAGTTTAAGGCGGAGGTATATGTATTGACGAAGGAGGAGGGGGGTAGGCATACACCGTTTTTCAATGGTTATAGGCCGCAGTTTTATTTGAGGACGACGGACGTTACAGGGAGTTTGAGTTTACCGCCGGGTGTTGAGATGGTGATGCCTGGGGATAATGTTACAGTGGAGGTTGAGTTGATAACACCGGTTGCGTTGGAGAAGGAGTTGAGGTTTGCTGTGAGGGAGGGTGGAAGGACTGTTGGTGCAGGGGTTATTACTGAAATTATAAAGTAGAGGGAAGCATAAAAATGAGGAGTCAGATTACCTTTGAGTGCACTGTGTGCAAAGAGCGAAATTATACTGGTTCGAGAAATAAGAAAACAAGGCAGGAAAAGATTGAACTCTCGAAATACTGTCCAAGATGCAGGAAACATACTAAGCATAAGGAGACAAAGTAGATATGGATAACAATAGTAGGCCAGTAGCTCTAATGGTAGAGCGGCGGTCTCCAAAACCGTTTGTTGGGGGTTCGAGTCCCTCCTGGCCTGCTCATTTTTACATTGATGAGGATTTGTGAAAGATGATCTCGAATAAAAAGTGGATACTTTTAGGTTATACGATTATCTCAGTTTTGGTGTGGATTACTTTTGCTAAATTTTTTAGTTCAGTGTTTAGTTGGTTTAGGGTAACAGATACCCATTTAATAGGTCCGCAGTTTAGGCTTAGTACGCTTTTAGGTCTTATTGTGACCTTAGGGGCTTTAATATATTGTGTAAGAAGTCCACTTATCATGACTCTCTCCGATGAGATAATCATTGAGCTTAGAAAAGTAAGTTGGCCAACCCGGCAAGAAACTTATTATTCTACGCTGGTAGTAATTATTACGGTTCTTATTATGGCGGTTATATTAGGTATATTTGATGCAATTTGGTTGAAGGTGACAAACTTGATTTACTATTAATGGAGCATATAGAATGGCACTTAAATGGTATGTAGTTCATACTTATTCTGGCTTTGAATTCAAAGTGAAACAGATGCTAGAGGATAAAATCAAAAATGCAAATATGCAGCAGTATTTTGGTGAGATACTCATACCTGTTGAAAAAAGTCCAGAGGATTCTAAAGAGAAGAAGAAATCTAAGCCGGCAAAATTTTATCCAGGTTATATTCTTGTGCAGATGGATATGAATGAAAAGACATGGCACCTTGTGAGGTCAACACCTAAGGTAACTGGTTTTGTCGGAAATTCTATAAATCCTCCCCCTGTGCCAGACTCCGAGATTCAAAAGGTTATTGAGCAAATGTCTGATGGAACTATTGCTAAGAAGGCTAAGATAAAGTTTGAAGAGGGAGAGTCTGTTAGGATAATTGATGGACCCTTTAATAATTTTACAGGTGTGGTTGACAATATAAACGCTGAAAAAGGTAAGGTTAGGGTATTAATAAGTATATTTGGTCGTTCTACTCCAGTAGAATTGGATTATGATCAAATTGAGAAGGTATAAAAGGAGTTAGGTATGGCAAAAAAAGTTCTTACAACGGTGAAGTTACAGATCCCAGCTGGGAAGGCCAATCCTGCACCTCCTGTTGGTCCAGCTCTTGGTCAACATGGTGTAAATATTATGGAATTTTGCAAGGCATTTAATGCGAGGACTCAGAATCAGGAGGGTATGGTTATCCCTGTGGTGATAACGATCTATTCTGATAAATCGTTTACATTTGTTACGAAGACACCTCCTGCATCTGTTTTGTTGTTAAAGGCGGCAAAGGCTGAGAAAGGTTCTGCAGTTCCAAACAAGATCAAAGTCGGTTCTGTTACGAGAAAGCAGATCGAAGAGATTGCCAGGACCAAACTACCTGATTTAAATTGTGTGGACCTGGAAGCTGCTATTAGAATTATTGAGGGCACGGCCCGGAATATGGGTATTGAGGTGAAAGGTTAAAGGAGGCTGAGATGAAGAAGAGAGGGAAAAAATATCAGAAGGCTCGGGCACAGGTCGATAGAAACAAAAGATATTCACTCGACGAGGCTATATCTTTGATGAAGAAAATCAAATATACCAAATTTGATGAGACGGCAGATGCTAGTTTTAGGTTGAATGTGGATCCGAAAAATGCCGACCAGAATATAAAGGGTTCTGTGCTTCTTCCTCATGGATTGGGTAAGCAGTTTAGAGTTCTCGTATTTGCCAAAGGTGATAAAGAGAAAGAGGCTCTGAATGCCGGAGCCGACTATGTTGGGGGGGAGGATCTTGTAAAAAAGATTCAGGATGGCTGGTTTGAATTTGATAAGGTAATAGCTACTCCGGATATGATGGGAGTTATTAAAAATATTGGTAAGCTTCTTGGACCCAAAGGGTTAATGCCAAATCCGAAATTGGGGACTGTCACGATGGATATTGCTAAGGCAGTCAAGGATGCGAAGGCAGGCAAGGCAGATTTTAAGGTTGACAAACAGAGCATTATTCATACCTCATTTGGTAAGCTGTCTTTTGAAGATAGTAAGCTTAAGGAGAATTTTTTAGCAATATTTGAAGCGATTGTGAAGATGAGACCCCCATCTGTTAAGGGTCAGTATATAAAGTCTGTTGCCATCTCTTCCACAATGGGACCGGGTTTCAAGCTGGACCTGTCCCAGTTGATGAACGCAATCTCTAAATGAGGGCGTTAATCTGAGACAGCGGGTCACAAGTAGAGGTGTTAATATTCTGAGTTTTCAGATGCCCGCCGAGAGGAGGTTATGATGGCAAGAAGAATATGTCTCAGAGCTTCGATTCTCCAGCGGAAAGGCAGGTGATAAATATGATGACAAGAAGAGAAAAGAATGAGGTTATAAAAAGCCTAAGCGAAAAATTTAAAAGAGCAGCAGGAGTTATTGTCCTGGATTTCAAGGGAATTAAGGCCAATGAGCTGATTGATATTCGGAAAAAATTTTTGTTAAGTGGTATTGAGTATAGAGTTGTTAAAAATACACTTGCGAGGAGGGCACTCAAAGGAACTCAACTTGAAAAGATATCATCGTATCTTGTGAATAACAATGGGATAGCTATTACTTATGATGATGTTGTGGGTTTGGCTAAGATCGTTCTTGCAACTATAAAAGATAAAGATAGGGATAAGATGATTGTAAAAGGTGGTATGATAGCGGGTGGAGATCTACTCGATGCCAAAGGCATTAAGATGCTTTCAGAGTTGCCTGGCAAAGATGAAGTGAGAGCTATGTTCTTATCTCTGTTATCGCAAGTACCAAGGCAGATGCTTTATGTTATGAGCGCTGCACAAAGAAATTTATTGAATGTGTTAAATGCACAAAGACAGAAGCTTGAATCAAATAATTAATTTTTTTAAGAAGGAGAATTACCATGGCAGAGATTCAGATTACAGAAGAGCAGGTAATTGAATACCTCTCAACAAGAAATGTTATGGAGCTTTCAGCTCTTGTCAAGAAGCTGGAAGAGAAGTGGGGAGTGTCAGCAGCGGCGCCAGTCGCAGTGTCGGCAGTGACTCCAGCAGCGGGTGCGGCAACAGCGGCTGCGCAGGAAGAGAAGACAGAATTCACAGTAGTTTTAGAGTCTTACCCGGCTGATAAGAAGATTGGCGTTATTAAAGTAGTTAGAGAGATCACGGGGCTTGGTTTGAAAGAGGCGAAGGACCTCGTAGATGCAGTCCCCAAGCCAATTAAAGAAGGAGCAAATAAGGCAGAGGCCGAAAATATCAAGAAAAAGCTCGAAGAGGCAGGAGCTAAGGTTACAGTTAAATAACAAGTGGTTATATTTCTTTTATAGATGCCTTTTTGGGATTGTCCAGGAGAGTAATCTTTCTGGACAATCCGCTAATCTAATTTTTTAGGAGAGGCTAATGAAAAGAAACACTGTAAGGAATCTTAATTTTAGAAAGAGCTTTGCGAGAGCTAAGACGGTAATAGATCTTCCTTATCTCATTGAACTTCAAAAAGAGTCTTATGATAAGTTCTTACAGGCAAATGTTCCTCCATCCGAGCGAAAGGATATTGGGCTTCAAGGGGTTTTTAAATCTATATTCCCTATAGAAGATTATAATAAAACGGCATCGCTTGAGTTTGTTGAATACTCTATAGGAAAACCTGAATATCCTATTGATGAATGTAAAAAGAGGGGGTTGACATATGAGGCACCTGTTAAGATTCAGGTGAGGCTTGTTATCTACAACACAGATCCAAATACAGGGACTCGCACAGTAAGAAATATGAAAGAGGAACCTGTCTTCTTTGGTAAGATTCCGCTTATGACTCCGAATGGGACTTTTATTATAAATGGTACTGAGAGAGTAATAGTTAATCAGTTGCATCGCTCGCCAGGAGTTTTTTATGAGAGTGACAAATCCAAGGCAGAATCGGGCAACATGGTTATTTATTCTGCAAGGCTAATTCCATACAGAGGATCCTGGTTGGATTTTGAGTTTGATCACAAGGATCTCTTGTATGTAAGGATTGATAAAAAAAGAAAAATTCCTGCAACAGTGATTTTAAGGGCATTAGGATTTACTACTAAGCAGATACTTGATTATTACTATAAAAAAGAGAAGATTTATATCCTTGGTAATGGTAGATATGAAAAGAGTCTTGAGTTTGATATCATTGCTGATCAGAGAGCCGATAGAGATATAAAAAATCCGAAAACTGGGGATGTGGTTGTAAAGAAAAATATGAAGTTTACTCCTAGTGTAATTAAGAAGTTAAGGGATGCTGGAATTACCTCTTTGCCAATAGAGATTAAAGATATTGAGGGTAAGGTTGTTGCAGATGATGTCATAGACGAGAGCACAGGAGAAGTAATTTTGCAGACCAATGAAGAGTTGACCGAGGCAAAGGTAAAAGAACTGGAGAAACGCGGCATCAGGGAGGTTAGCGTTTTATTTATTGATAATTTAAATGTGGGTCCATACATTCGCAAGACACTTATCAGTGATAAACTTAATTCTACGGAAGAGGCGCTAATAGAGCTTCATAGAAAATTAAGACCTGGTGAACCGGCTTCAGTTGAGGCCGCTAGTGATGTCTTTTATAAACTCTTTTTTGACCTTCAAAAGTATGATTTATCGAAGGTTGGAAGGTTAAAGTTGAATTATAAGTTTCATCAGGATGAGCCTCTCGATAATACAGTTCTTACGAGAAGGGATATCCTTGAGACAGTGAGATACCTTGTTGAGATCAGAGATGGAAAGGGTCATGTAGATGACATTGACCATTTAGGTAATAGAAGGATAAGACCTGTGGGAGAGCTTGTGGAGAATCAGTATCGTATAGGGTTGGTGAGGATGGAGAGAATAGTAAAAGAGAAGATGGGTCAACAGGAGATTGATACAATAATGCCCACTGATCTCATTAATTCAAAACCAGTAGCTGGTGTAATCAAAGAATTCTTCGGTTCGTCACAGCTTTCGCAATTTATGGATCAAACAAATCCCCTCTCGGAGTTGGCGCATAAGAGAAGGCTTTCGGCGCTAGGTCCCGGTGGTCTTACGAGAGAGAGGGCAGGATTTGAAGTCAGAGATGTCCATCCTACTCATTACGGGAGAATTTGTCCAGTTGAGACTCCAGAAGGACCCAATATAGGGCTTATTGCCTCTCTCGCAACATATGCTCGTGTTAATGAATTTGGATTTATAGAGACACCTTATAGAAAAGTTAGTGATATGAGGGTCTCGAATGATATAGAGTATCTTAATGCACTTGATGAAGAGAGCCATATTATTGCTCAGGCGACTGTAAAGCTTGATAAATATGGAAGGATAGAAGATGAGATAGTGTCTGCTCGTAGGGAAGGAGAGTTTGCTTTGGTAAAACCTGAGGATGTAACACTAATGGATGTTTCAACTAACCAGATGGTTAGCATTGCAGCAGGTCTAATCCCGTTTTTGGAACATGACGATGCAAATAGGGCACTTATGGGTTCTAATATGCAAAGGCAGGCTGTACCACTAATTATCTCTGAGACACCATTGGTAGGAACAGGTATTGAAAAGCGAGTGGCCATAGATGCAGGTGCCGTTGTCGTCGCTAAGCGTTCTGGTGTAGTTAAATCTGTTGATTCTCAAAGGATTGTTGTCAAGGTTGATAAGGTAGATGTAAACGAATCTCCCGTTGATATTTATAATCTAATGAAGTGGCAGAAGACAAATCAGAATAACTGCTTTAATCAGAGACCGGTTGTTAGAGTGGGAGATTATGTGGAGGCAGGTGACATACTTGCAGATGGTCCTACAACAGATTTGGGAGAGTTATCTCTTGGTAGGAATGTGCTCGTGGCATTTATTCCTTGGAGTGGATATAATTTTGAGGATGCTATTATTATTAGTGAGCGATTAGTTAAGGATGATGTCTTTACTTCAATTCATATAGAGGAGTTTGAATGTATAGCTAGGGATACAAAGTTAGGTCTGTCTC
>JAOAFA010000124.1 GCA_026416535.1 Deltaproteobacteria bacterium | reverse complement strand
AACCCCAATACTTATGTATGTGAGGGTGGTTGTACACCTAACTGCACTGGTAAGGCATGTGGTGATTCAGATGGTTGTGGTGGGAAGTGTGTAGGTAGTTGTCCGAGTGGTCAGACCTGCAACCCCAATACTTACAAATGTGAAGGCGGCGGTGGTCAGTGTGTAAGCACAGAGGGTGCTGATTGTAATATAGATACGAAGAACTGCTGTGAGGGTCTCTCCTGCGTAACGATTGCAGATGACCAGAAAGATTCAAAGTGTTATAAAGATTGTACGAACGACCAGACTGTATGTTCCTCTACTCAGCAGTGTATTCAGTGGGCGATGGGACAGGCTGCCTGTTTTGAGGTAACAACAATTAGTAGTGGTTCATTCTCAAATTGTAAGTCTTATAAAGATGGGGAACAACCTGGTCAGAACGATCAACCTGGAACTGCTAGTATTAAATTCACACTTGGTGGGATAAGCTATAACTTTACAATGTGTGGTGGTGATTTCCAGGTAATTGATCCACAGGGTAATTTCTGGATAATTCAGATTTTAGATATCTCAAAATTACAGACAAAGAAGATAGCTTATCTATATAATATCATAGTTGATGAAACGGTTCACGTTCCAGGTCAGCAGGAGATCGGTGAAAAAGTCCAGCCAGTGGTTTATGAGTTAGTTTTGGATAATAACTATAATACAATCAAAGCACTCCTACATGGTTTTGGAATTCAGGGGACTATTAATTTTACGAAGGTTGGAACTGGAGGTAAGACTCCTACTACAGGGACGATATCTAATGTCATGATGATGGGATACGACTACTTAATATGTGACAACAATGCTGGGAAACCTTGTGAATAGAGATTATTGAAAAAAATATTTTAATGTCCTTTGCAGAAGGCGGCATAAATGCCGCCTTTTTTATTTTAAAATTAAGGTGTTTTACCTAAAAGGCCCTAGATTTTTGGACTAATAAATTTGACAATATAGATAAATACCACTAATAATATAAAGTAACTTGTGGGGAGGTTTAGTGGAAATTGAAGGTATGTTAAAAGATAGAAGGCGATTCTTAAGATATTTAATAAAGAGTAGGTGTTGGTGCGAAAGTAAATCTGTAACAATGTATGTTGAGATCTTGAATATCGGTCAAGGAGGGGCGTTCATCAAGACTTATTCTCCTTTATCTTTAGGTGAGATGTTAAAGGTAAGGTGGAGATCTATGGTCTCAGGTCGGGAGTTTATAATTCCAGCGGAGGTAATATGGAGAAGGGAATATAGTAGTAATACAAGTCTGCCTCCGGGAATGGGGATAAAATTTTTGAAAATCTTTGAAGAGCTTGAGAAAGAAATAATAATTCATCAATAGACAATCATTGATAAGGCTTTACATTAAAAATTATCTTGAGTCTTAAAGTGACCAACTTGTGGGGTGTTTAACAGGCTTAGTTGTTCTCTTGAGAATTTTGTCCCTTTTTGGTTTGTCTGTGTAGTATTGAAGGGTGTTTTTTAAATGGAGATTATGTTGGTTGAAGACATTATGAGTTTGAATATAGTTAGTAGTTATGCTATAAGACCACCAAACAAGGAGGTTTAAAGATGCTTCACTTTGAGCAAACATTTATGGACTTTTTACTTGAACATCAGGAGAGGCATAAGCGAACATATCACTTTTTGATATTGATGAATGCGATACTAAATTCTGCCAAGAGGATCCAGCACTACTACTTAACAGGTGCATTAAGAGGTAATTTGGGACTAGCTGGTTCAGTGAATATTCAAGGTGAAGATGTAATGAGAATGGATGAGATAGCGAATGAGGTAGTTATTCATTATCTGAGGAGGAGTGGTAGAGTGATAAGGGCAGTCTCTGAAGAAAATGAAGATATAATAGAGATGAATCCCGAGGGTAGGTATTTTGTCTATTTTGACCCAATGGACGGTTCTTCTAATGTTCCTCATAATCTGCCTATTGGCTTTTTGTTTGGTGTGGCAAAGAGGAATTTAGAGGGACCAGAGGATATGCATTTGAGATGTGGGAGGGAATATATCTGTGCAGGGATGTTTGTAATCCCTACAGGGACATTTACGATAGCGCTAAAAAACAGTGGCTGTTTTAGATTTCATATTGATGAGGTTATGAATTATGTCAAACCGGTAAAGATGACATTACCAGATGACTCGAAGAGTTGGGAGCTCTCATTTAATCCTTCTAATCGGTATGCGTATTCTGAAAAGGTTAGAACTTGGATAGAAAGGAACGAGTCCAGATATGCATTTAGGTATTTAGGTGCCCTTGCAGGAGATTTTCATAGGATATTAACAAATGGTGGGCTGTTTATGTATCCTGCAATAGTTAATCACCCTGATCCCAAGAAGAATAGACCTGAAGGGAAGCTTAGACTGATGTATGAAGCTAATGTTGTTGCTTTTATGTGTGAGGAGGCGGGTGGAGGCGCAATTAATGAAAGAGGGGAGGATATACTTGATATAGTACCTACAACACATCATCAGAGGACTACTCTTTATGTGGGCTCTAAGAGGCTTGTCGAAGAGGTGAGAGAGCTATTTAGGTCTTAATAACCCGGTTTTTTCAGTGCCTTGTAAAGAATCTTTTTGCCGTGTTCTACACCGGGTTGATCGAAGGCATTAATTTGGTATAATTCTCCCGCATAAGCAGTCGCAAACTCCAAAAACATCATTAACTCGCCAATATTTTCTTCATCTACCCTCTCAATTTCTATTCTCACAACGGGACGTCGTGCATCGATGAGGGATTCAAGTGTAGCATTTTCTTCCAATTTGATTAACTCATTTAAAGTATGATTGCCTATGTATGAGACATCGGGGAACCTATCAAGTATTTTGGGTATAGTAATTGTATGTCTGAACTCTTTTACACCTATAACTAAAATGATCTTGTCATGTGGACCTTCTATGTAAAGTTGTAGTTGGGAGTGTTGGTCGATTACACCTAAGGCCCTGACCGGGGTCATCCCCACATTTACAACCTCACCTTTATTATTCCTCTCCTTTCCTAATGATTCTGCCCATAGTTGCTGAAACCATTCTGCAGTGTCGAGAAGAGCATCTCTGTAAGGCATTATAACAAGGATGTTGCGTTTATATGATGTGTAAGCGATATACATTAGTTGTGCAAATTTTAGTGCTGGATTTTCCCAAGTAGGGGAATTCAGTATAGAATCTCTCATTCTTTCAGCACCTTTTAAGAGTCTTTCTATGTCTATTCCACAACAGGCCGCAGGAAAGGTTCCTACGGGAGAAAAGACAGAGAATCTACCGCCAATATTCTCAGGTATGGGTAGTGAACAAAGCCTGTCATATTTAACGATGTTTCTTAGGCTCCCCTTGTTGGGATCTGTTATTGCTATTGTCCTTTCTCTGTATCCATTTTCTCCAAACTTCTTCATTAAACTCTCTCTTATTAGTAGAAACTGGGACATGGTCTCTATTGTAGAACCTGATTTTGTAATGATTAAGAATGCTGTTTCACTATCGTTGATTGCATCAAAAGTGGCCTTAAAGGTATCCGGGTCCACATTTTCTAAAAAATAC
Source organism: Deltaproteobacteria bacterium (assembly GCA_026416535.1). GTDB lineage: Bacteria > Myxococcota > SpSt-1050 > SpSt-1050 > SpSt-1050 > SpSt-1050. The sequence continues at coordinate 6,851 of JAOAFA010000124.1, read as the reverse complement.
AGATTCATTCCATTGCCTCGTTTTTCATATGGTAAGAGGTTATGAAATGGATGTCTTAGAGCCTTGAAGAGCGCACGAGGACCTAATGCCGAACCGCCTATTCCTACAAGGACAAGATTCTTATACTTAGCAGAAATCTCTTTAGCTAATTTAAGAGTAGCATCAATTAGACCTTCATTACTCACTATATCTGCAAATCCTCTCTTACCATTCTTGAGGTCATTTAAAACATTACTTTCCGCTTGCTTGACGAGATTATGGATTTTATCAAGATCTTCTCTTTTAAAAGAGTATTCTCCCAACCTTCTGTCAAATAGTGTATCAGCTTGAAAAGTAATCATTACTACTCCTTTGTTTTGGGTTTCAATAACTTTTCTGAGTACATATCACACCTTCTATCTTCGAATATGTTGTTCAAAGGTGTAATATTTTTATCTCGTGCTTGAAGAGGGTCTATCTCTACTTCAAATATTCCTTCAACATCAGCACCAGCTCTTATAAGGACATCTCCGTTTGGGGCGACGATCTCGCTTTTACCAATAAATTTAAGTAGTTTGTCTCCCATTGATTCACAACCTATTCTGTTGGAAAGAATGAAAAACATCCTATTTTCTAATGCGCGAGTAATAAGGGCATCCGGACAGAAAGGAAGGACTAAGTTTGCTGAATGGCAGATTATATCGGCTCCCATAAGTGCATAGGAACGTGAGATCTCCGGGAATAACCAGTCAAAACATATCATAAGTCCAATATTAAATCCGTCAATCTCATAGAGCCTTAATGGTAGATCTCCGGGTTTAAATACCCTTTTTTCGTCTCTAAATAGATGGATTTTCCTATAGATTCCACATAACCCAGTAGGTCCTATTAAGAATGAACTATTGTAAATATTATTGTTATCTTTTTCAGCAAATCCTCCTGTGATATAGCATTCTTTGCTTTTAGCAATACTTTCTAAGACCTTTATGGTGTAACCGTTGGTGTCCTCTGAAAATGATAAGATCTCCTCCGGGGAGTCAAACATATAACCTGTGTTAAAAAGTTCAGGGAGAACTATCAGTCTGGCATTAGAGTTTTCGATTAATTCTTTGGCACGGCTTACATTGTGTTGGATATCAGCAAATTTTATGTTCATTTGAACTGTTGCAACTTTCATAGTGTTTTTCTTATATTACTTTTTGGTATATATGTCAACGAGCTAAGGATGATATTGGTGTTATAGAGTGTAGCCAGTCCTTAAGTAAGATGAGGTTTGAGATTGATTTTGTGAGTCCCTCTTTCAGAAACTTGATTATGTGTTGAGTGGAAATGACCTCAGATATTATTATGCCATAGATGAATATCAGGAAGAATGAGATAAATATTAATGAAAAGACAATTCCCTCCTGTTTGATATCTGGTTGTAAAGAGAATATCTCAGCAGTGGATGAGAAAAGATGATTTATGAGAAAAAAGCCTGTTGCTATAAAAAAGTACTTTGAGAAGGTGGGATTTAGAAGAGGAATTAAGATTGCTATCACAGCGGAGAAGAGAGGGAAAAAATAGGGTGAGAGTCTGATAAAAGGATTGGGATAGGCAGTATATTCTACATACCCCTCCCCTTCAGCATTGACATTTAATTCTTTTATTTTTCCAAAAAATAGTTTAGCGAATAGCAGGTGGGTCATTTCGTGTTCAAATGTCCTTATAAATCTTCTCTTGTTTAATAGGGGAAAAAATATTATTCCCGCCAATATACCAAGAAGAAAGTGCCAGTTCTTTTTATAAGAATTAGCAAGCGTAATTATTATATTATAAATAGCTATTAAATAACCACTGGTTAAAGGTATCAAAATGAGCATTATAACTAATTTTATAAATATCCTCATCTATTTTCTTCGATATTGATTGATTTTGAATATATCCAGTCTATCTGTCTCAGAATTCCTCTGAGGATCCTAATGTCCTTGGATGTGATATTAATATTTGTAGATAATCTTCTCAGTATAGGTACCAGATGACCTGGGGCTGATTCTTTCAAAAAACCAATGTTACTAAGTGTCCTCCGTGAATGTTCAATAAGATTTTCTATTTCAGAGATAGAGGCGAGAGGTTCACTACTTATTAATCTATGACTCGCATCTGCAATGAAACCCTTTTTTAGTTCATAGCATATGATACAAACAGCATGTGAGATATTCATTGATGGATAAGCCTCGGATGTTGGTATAGAGACAACTTTGTGGCATAAATCAAGTTCTTTGTTTGATAGTCCTCTAAATTCAGTACCAAATAATATCCCATATTTTAGGTGGGGGTTTGAAATTACCATGTCAGCAAGTTCCCAGGGGGAGAGGGGTTGCAATCTATCACGGCTGGATGTTCCTATTAGCAGGTTAAGGTCTAATGTAGCCGCTTTTATATCCCCGAATACTTCTCTGTTGTCAATTATATCTTTTGCGTTTACTGCGTTTTCATAAGCCTCTCTCATATTCCCCATTGGCGGACATATAATCCTTAGCTTTGAAAAACCAAAGTTCTTCATTGCCCTTGCTATCTGACCTATATTTCTAATTTTTTCGGGTTTGACAAGAATAATATAGATGCTATCAAATAGGTCCATTATTACGGTTTCTTAAATGTATATCTATTATTGTAAGCCTCTATATCATCATATACAGTCTTAAACTGAATAGCCTTAAACAAAATGAGAATAGTTGGTATAACTCCTAAGGATATAATTGAATAATCTGTAATTTTCGTTTCTGTATATGCCCAAATAGTGATACCGGTAAGTGAGGCATCTATTAATGTAAATGTTAGCCCCTTGGAGAAATTTTTTGCATAATAATTGCCTGCTCCAAAGCCTGGTATAATTGACAGTGCCAGTCCAGTTGAGAGGCTGAGTTCATTCTTGGAATTAGTAGTGTTTTCGAGGGAATACAGAAGTTGCGACTGAAGTATTATTATTGATGTACAGACAAAAAAGACATTAATGATTCTCATTTGTGCTGTTTATCGAATAGTAATTTTAGGCATTTATGATACTTTCTACACGATTTCTTCCATTATTTTTGGCCTTATACAGGTATTCATCAGCTTCCCTAAACATCTCCTCTGGAGTTCTAAAATTACCATTTTTCAGTGTACTTATTCCGATGCTTACGGTTATAGGAATTGTTTGATTGTGAAACTTGAATTCATGTTTTTCAATGGCTCTTCTTATGCGCATAGCACAGACAAAAGCCTTTTCTTCGTCCGTATCTCTTAACAGGAGGACAAATTCTTCGCCACCGTATCTTGCAAAGATATCTTCATTTCTAATTAATTGAGATATCACATCTGCAAGCTGTCTTAGTATGTAATCACCTGCTTGATGACCGTAGGTGTCATTGACCTTTTTGAAGTGATCTATGTCCAGGATTGCAAGTGACATTATTTTTGAGTGTCTGAGTGCGTAACTAAATTCTTGGAAAAATCTTTCAGCGAACGTCTTTCTATTAAATATCTTAGTTAGGTGGTCTTTTGTTGCACTGTCATAGAATTGTTTCTGAAACTGCTCATCAATATCATCTTGGTAACTAAATTTGAGAATCGTTGTTGAACCTATTTGGATTTTATCACCATCCTTTAATATATGCTCTGAGATCTTAGTTCCATTAAAAAATGTGCCGTTAGTGCTCCCTAAATCAATAATCATTACCTGACCATCAGCCAGCTTTGTTACTTTTGCATGTCTTCGAGAGACCCCTTCATCATCTATCTGAATATTTGCCTCATCAGATCTACCTATTAATATATCGTTGTCTTCTATCTTAAACATTTTGCCGGCCATTTTACCGGATATACATATAAAATATGCATGTCTGTTCTTAGTATCCGATTTAATCTCTTTAAGATCTATTATTCTGGTCTTCTCTTCTTTATCGTTGTTATTCATATTATAAATATAAAAAAGAAATTCAAAAAATTCAAATATATATTAGTTACCATATGATAATAAACACCAATTTAGGTAACTTGCAATCAAAAAATTATCCCTTATCGTCTTGTTCATCTTGAAAACTTTTGCCCTGTTCACCCTTTAAGGCAGATATTTTATCCAAGGCAACGGCTAGTTCGCCTTTTATTGTCATATATGCCTTATCAAGATTCTCATTCTTGGTCCTAAGTATCATTACCTCTTTATTTTTCTCTTCCGCTATTGCCTTTATTTTGGATAGCTGGTCCTCAAGAATCTTTATCCTATTTTGGTAAAGTTGTAAATTGTTTTTATATTCCTCAAGCTTGTGTTCGTTTTCGTATATTGAAATCTTTTTTTCTAGCTCTTTAATTTTGTTATTTAGCTCACTTATTAGCTTTTGTTGACTTTCTTTTGCAATCTTATTTTCATCAGATTCACCTTTGCTCTTTTCTAAGGTTTTATTCTTTGTTGATTTTAGGTCTTCAAGTTCGATATTTAATTTTCTTATAGTATCTTCAAGTTCAATTACCTTTTTCTCAGATACCTCATATTTTTCTGTAATCTCCTTATTAGTTTTCTGTGAATCATATAGTTCCGCTTTTATCTGTTTTAGTTTACTTTTTAATTCGTTATTTTCTTCTTTTACCTCTTTAATTTCTTTTTGCAACTTTTCTATCTCTCGTGTGAGGGAATCATTCTGATTTTTTAATTCATTCTTTATCTGTTCCAATCGATTGATGTTTCCAGAGCGGTTCATAAATATGTAGATTATAAACCCATTTGAAATTACAAGCATAATAATAATAAGGATAAAGATTACATTCGTATCCATTGGTTGCCCTCTTATGAGATCTCCTGTATAAATTCACTAATTTTGCTTATACCTTCGTGTATCTCTCTTTCTGATGTAGCAAAAGAGAGTCTTATGAAATTATCTGTTCCAAATGCTAGTCCTGGGATTGTGGCGACAAAGTAATTTTCAAGGAGTTTTAGTGAAAAATCTTCAGAACTTCTTATGATAGAACCTTTATACTTTTTGCCTATAAATGAGGATATATCAGTAAATATGTAGAATGCACCATCAGGTTTTATAGGATAAAGTCCCTTTATAGAGGAGATACCCTCATACATTATATTCATACGCCTTTTAAATTCTAATCTCATTGCCTCTACTTCATTTATTTGATTCGAGAGGGCGTATAAGGCGGCATATTGTGAGATCGTTGATGCATTTGAGGTTGTGTGGTCTTGGATTCTTTCCATTGCTGCAATTATATCTGAGTTAGCTGCCGCATAACCAATTCTAAAGCCGGTCATCGAAAATGATTTGGATAATCCATTGATTATAATTGTTCTGTATCTTAGGTCAGGTGCTATATTTAATATGGATGTAAAGCTTTCATGCGTATATATAAGTTTTTCATAGATGTCGTCAGATAATATCCATATCTGTGGATTATCTCTTAGTACAGACGCGATTTGTAATAGTTCTTCTTTGGTGTAGACTGCACCTGTTGGGTTTGATGGGCTGTTGATTATTATTGCCTTTACGCTTGAGTCGATGGCCTCTGAGAGAGCACGTCCTGAAAATTTGTATTTATTGTTTTTATCTCCACTAATCAACTTGTATTTTGCTCCTGCAAAGTTGACAATCTCTGGGTATGAGACCCAGTATGGGAGAGGAATAAGGATTGTTTCGTGTTCGTTCAAAAGAGATAAAAGGGCATTAAATATACATTGCTTTGCACCATTAGAGACAATTATTTCATCCGGAGAGTATTTAAGACCATTCTCATTTTCGAGTTTTCTACAGATAGCCTCTTTTAATTCTAATATTCCGGATGTAGCTGTATATTTTGTTCTTCCTTCGTTGAGGGCCTTGATTGCAGCCTCTTTTATGGAATTTGGTGTGTCAAAATCTGGCTCCCCTGCTGCAAAAGAGATAATGGGTTTTCCCTCGCTTCGCATCTTTTTAGCCAAAGCTGTGATTTTCAAGGTTGGAGATGGGTGAATCATATTAACACGCTTAGAAAGCATATATACCCCTTTCCTTAAAAGTGATTTTAATATCAAAATTTTTGTTTTTTTACAATAAAATTGAACCTCTTAAAACTATTAGAATAGGTTTTTTGTGGTGTTGGGGGATGTCGTGTGTCGAGGGTTGATTATTGTATATTGTGGACTATGAAAGAGTGTATTCTTTGGAAAGGAGCAATAGGATGTTTAAGGGCATCAGTAAATATGCAAACTCAAAAGGGGTGAGTTTATTCTACTTAGATGGTTGTATTTTGTGTAAAGATATTTTATGAATAGAACTAAGACAATTTTTGATTATTCAAGAATATAAAGTATAACCTATCCTACAATTTTAATTTTTCCTTCTTCTGAAATTTTGTCAGAAATATGTGACATCTCTATTGAAATTTTAAATTTACTATCTTATCTCTTATAGTTTGATAAACTTTAGAAAGAGCTTATTTTAAGTTTTTTGAGTGTTAATAAAGGGATATAGATTCTCTTGATAGATTACACTGTGTAGCATAAGTGTATGTGAGGTCTAATTTATCCTATATGTTGTTCGATAATTCGACGGATCTCACCCCGATAACCAATGATTTAAAATAAAAAAGCCCGCAAAAATGCGGGCTCTAAGTACAAAATACTTTATTTCCTACTTTCCTGATGCACTACAAGCGGATTTTACAGATGCCTTCATATTATCACAATTAAAATTCTTTAATTTGTCTTCTGTTTCAGTTTTTAATTGACCTTCACACTTTGCATCTTTAAATCCCTTTACAATTGCATCAATAGATTGCTGACTACACGTAGCACAGGAGCTGTAATCTTTACACGCTTCTTTCATACAATTTTCGTACTTTTCTGCGAACTCCTCACAGGGGCTCTT
>JAOAFA010000099.1 GCA_026416535.1 Deltaproteobacteria bacterium | reverse complement strand
CTTATCGTGGATAATATCTAGATTTGCTTCAATGAATTCCTCCTATATGGTTCTATTATACCTCTCAATATATGATATGCGTTTATTTTTGGACAACAATGATAGGAAAAGGCTTCTCTAATCCATTATCCGACTGCCATGGCTTAATTGCAAGAGGATAGACCCTCTTAAACCTCTCATAAAATTCCTTCATATTCTTACTGTTCAGTCTCTTATATTATAGTTAAGTGTTAAGGCAAAGTTCCCTATCGCATCTATCGCACTGTAAAAATACTCTTTAAACCCCTTCTGTAATCCTTTCCACTGTACTATATGCCCCAATTCCTTATATTTGGAGAATATTTTACTTTCGCCCTTTTGGGCTATCCTTACTCTTCTTAACCCATTTGCTGTCAGGATTGTGACATATCCTTCCTGAATTCTGAAAGAAAAAGTTTCCTCTCTTGATAACATGTTGCCTATGATTGCTTCAGAGAGCATTTTTAATCCTTTTCCTTTACAATACTCCTCCAATAAAGGTTTTATTTCCTCTTACTCAAGTCTTAGATATTTTTCTCTTTATTCCTTGATAAACTCTATTATCTTAAATCGCATGTCCGATTTTCTTGTTTTTTTAGGTTTGTACTGTAAGGGATTAAAGCCTCAAGTTTTCCTTCTTTTCTTTGAGTCTTTTTCTCCATCTGCTTATGAGTTTTCTATCAACACCGAATGCCTCTTTTGTGGCCTTTTTCCATATTTTCCGTAAAAGACGGTGAATGTTTAAGTCTCTTTTGTGCGACTTTGTTTGCTGAAAATTTACTCAGGCCGGCAAAGATATTCTGACCCAGCCTTTTATTCTACTGAAGATAGGGTATGCCTTCGGAAACTGATCCATTACTCGCAAATGTCGCATATGTATCTTAACTTTTCCATAGAATACCCCAGACTTTTGTGTTATCAAGAATATCTTATGGAATCATTGTTTGACTGGATCCAAAAATTGAGCAACAAAAAATTCCATATCTTCTCATTCATTTTTTTCCTGCTGATGTCAATAATAATTAGGCTTCCTACTTTCTTTTTTGATTTTTTCAGCAATGATGAGGCAGCACACTTTATTGGAAGTATAATAATAAAAAAGGGCATGGACCTTTATAGTGATTTTGTAGATAATAAACCTCCCTTCATATATCTGTTCTATCTACTTTCCCAAGTTCTCTTTGGCGAAACTATGACTGCGGTTCACATCACAACGACCATGTTAATCATCCCTTCAATTGCGTTTTTTACCTCCTTATCAATTAATCATATAAGCCGGATAGCAGGGCTTATGGCTGGTTTCTTCTATATACTCTTTACATCATCTTATATCCCAACAGATATGTTTGCTACAAATTGCGAAATAATAATGCTCTTATTTGCATCGGTTGGTTTCACATTTATCCTTAAAAACAGCTTGTTAGACTCATTTTTATTCGGGATATTTATATCACTTGCTACGCTCTCTAAACAACACTCACTTATATGGATTCTTGTCCCATTAATCTCAGAGCTTACAAAAGGAAAGGAAAAAAGTTTAACTAGAATATTTTCTTCACTCTTAGGATTTTTTATCCCGATTCTAATAAGTCTCATATACTTTTATACAAAAGGCAGTCTGATTGATTTTATCTACTTCACAGTTGGTCACAACATAACCTATTCACAAAATCCAATCTTCATCTCTGAAATATTTAAGAGGTTTTTTAAGTATCTATTCCCCTTTATTATCCTTGTTTCTCCTTTGATCTTCTTCTATGTAAATTCAAGAAGAGTGATAGACAGAGAGATAAGACGAATATTTGAGCCTACACTTGTACTTTCAATACTTATAATTTTTGTTGGTTTTAGATTATTCCCCCATTATTACATTCAAACTATATACCCCCTTTCCATCCTTGCGGCATTCTATTTTTTAAAACCTCAGATCAAAAAGGGAGCCATAAAGTTTATATTTCTTTATTCACTCTTGTTGATGACAATCATCCATCTATATACATTTTTGACTTATTCAAAAAAGACAGACTTCATAGAAGAGACAGAACCGCTCTTTGTCAATATACCACGAGAAATCAAAAGAGAGGGATTATGTAAGGATGTCTCTGAGCAAAATTATAATAGGGTATTTGTTTGGGGTTATGCCCCCCTTTTTTACTATTACTTTTATAAAGAGTGTTCCTTCCTTCCTGCATCAAGATTTATCCTACCTCAGGCCAGTATTGCTGGTTATATCCCGGGTAATGAATCTCAATTAAAGGGGGACTTTCAGTTTGAAAAGTATATTATCAAGGAGCACCGTAGACTTCTAATGAGGGATCTTGAAAAGAACAGACCGTTAGTCATTATAGATACATCAGGTAGTAATTTCCACAACTGGGGTAGATATCCTCTAAAGTCATTCCCCGAACTAAACGACTTCATACAAAAAAACTACAAATTATTAAGAGACATCGAAGGATTCCGTATATACATTAAACACTCTCTTAATTAAAATGACTTGCTTTTGCTAAAAAATTGTTGTTTCATTCTAATTATATATGGAGCAAAAAGAAAAAAATTTAGTAGAGATCTACAACAAGCTTATATTTCCTATCTGGCACAAGAAGCATTCTTTGTTGATATTGAAACTCTTTGATAAACCAAAGATGCCGGTTAAGGCATTAGAAATAAATTGTCGAAATGGATATCTCACATATGAGCTAGCTAAAAGGGTTCCTGACAAAAGTACCATAATTGCTATAGATCCGTCTCGAGAGATGCTCAATTTTGCGATGGAGGCAACCCTTCCGTTTCAAAATGTCATATATTTCAAAAAAGACACCGAACTTTCAAACTTCGATAAAGGTATATTTGACTATATCTTTCTATCAAATTCTAATATCAATAAATATTCAAAAAAGAGTATGGAAAGAATAAGAGATTTTCTAACCCCAGGGGGGGCATTGGCAATAACATTTATCCACAAAGGCTCATTCTCCGAGTTTTTTCAATATTATTTAGATGTATCAAAAACATTAAACGAAGACGCATATATGATAGCAATAGAAGATGCCATAAACAACCTAATTGATGAAAAAGAGATCCAAACCGTATTTGAATCCTTTGGTCTTGATATAATAAGAACTGAAAAGCGAACTATCTCTATTAATTTCGAAAGCGGCGCTACAATTATGGAAATGCCTTACTTTTACTTCATAATCCTACCAATTTTCAAGTATTCTATCTCTATTATTCCGAATTGGGAGGAGATTACCAGTAGAATTAAGGAATTGTTAATAGAAGTATTGCAGGATAGGAGTATTGTCTTGACGGCAGATATAAGTTGTGTTATCTCATCAAAACCTGTTATTTAATCAGGAGGGTCTTATGAAAAAAGTCATATATTTATTGTTTGTTATGTTTATCCTAAATATCGCATGCAGTGAGAAAGATGATGACAAGGTTCAGGAGCCAGGAATGATAAAACAGCAGCCCAAACAGAGGTCTGGAATAAATCAAAATGTAATAGCGATTGTTGGGTCAGAAGAGATTACAAAGGATGACTTCGACAAGTATTTAAATACACTGCCTCAGGGACAGAGAGAATGGGCCAATTCACCCCAAGGGAAAAAATACATAATTGACACATTAATTAACGCAAGATTAATTGAGCAAGAATTTGTTAGACGAGGACTTGATAAAAATCCCGATTTTATTAACAGAATTGAAAACTACAAGAAACAACTTATGACCGAGTTTATACAAAAGGACATCATTAAAGAGGAGATAAAGATATCAGATGAAGAGGCAGAGAAGTATTACAAGGAACACGACAGAGAATTCAATATCCCCGAGCAGGTAAAAGTATTAGACATGGTAGTTGCACAGGAGAAAGAGGCACTAGACATCATTAACAGACTAAAGAAGGGTGAGGATTTTGGGACTCTAGCCGCCAACCTCTCGATTGATCCATTTACGAAGAGTAGGGCAGGGGATCTTCCTCCATTTACGAGAGACGCAAGACCTGACATAGCCCAAGCGGCATTTTCTGCCAAAAAACCGAATGAGATTATTGGGCCTATTAAGACATCACAGGGATACCATATAATAAAATTCATAAAGAAGATTCCTCCTCAATCCCGAACATTTGAAGAGGTTAAGGAATCACTTAAGGCTAGACTTGCGACCATTAAGAGGAATGAGATCTACCAAAACTTCCTCAAAGAACTCAGAGAGGGTGGGAATATTAAAATAAATGAAGAGTTTATAGAAGGCAAAAAGGAACAGACTCCTCAGCAACCCACAAAATAATCTACGGATTTCTATATCTGAGGTTGATAAAATGCTTAACAAGGCAGATATAATATTAAAGAGTGGAATAATAATTACTATGGACAGAGATGAGCGTGTTCTAAACAATGCAGACGTGGTAATCATGGATGGGGAGATCAAATACATAGGAGAAAATGCGCTTAGTAAATATAACGCCGCAACTATCATCGATTGTAGTGGCAGAGTTGTGATGCCTGGGTTAATAAACGCACATACCCACATGCCGATGAGCTTAGTTAGAGGCATTGCTGATGATCTTAGACTTGATGTTTGGTTGTATGGATATATTTTCCCTGTGGAAAAGAACTTTGTAAACAAGGAGTTTTGTAGATGGGGTTCACTCCTCTCCGCACTTGAGATGATTAAAAGCGGGACCACCTGTTTTGTTGATATGTATTATTACGAGGATGTCATTGCGGGGGCTGCATCTGAATTAGGAATAAGGGGGATATGTGGCGAGACAGTATTAAAATTTCCTTCACCTGACGCTATATCCTACGATATTGGATTCAAATATGCGCGTGCATATATAGAGGAGTGGCAAGGACATAGACTCATTACCCCTGCTATTGCACCTCACGCGCCTTATACATGTACCCCTGAGATACTTAGAGAGGCAAAGAGGATCGCGGAGGACTATAACATTCCCGTACTCATCCATATATCTGAGACCGCCTTCGAAGTAGAAAATGCAAGGAAAGAATGGGGAATGTCCCCAGTGGAATACTTGGATAACTTAGGACTCTTTGAAGTAAAGACAATAGCTGCTCATTGTGTTCATGTAAACGAAAAGGATATGAAGATATTATCTAAATACAAGGTGGGAGTAGTTCATAATCCTACGAGCAATTTAAAACTTGCAAGTGGAATAGCACCTATTTCCCAGATGATCGATGTTGGAATCGACGTGGCAATAGGGACAGATGGCGCTGGGTCCAATAACGACCATGATATGATTGAGGAGATGCGGCTTACAGCCCTGCTTCCAAAAGGTATACTCTTTAATCCTACTGTTGTCCCTGCTAAAAAGGTGATAAAAATGGCGACTATTGAAGGTGCAAAAGCAATAGGACTTGATGGGCTAATCGGCTCTATAGAAGTGGGCAAGCGGGCTGACATAATTACAATCGACATGAGAGGCGTTCACAATATCCCACAGTACAATATCCTGGCTGATAGTCTTTACTCGAGAATCGTATATGCTGCAAAAAGTTCAGATGTAAATGATGTAATAATTGATGGAAAGGTTATAATGCTAGACAAAAAGATTCTGACTATGGATGAGGGCTATATCTTAAAACACATTGAGTCCATTGCAAATGAAATTACAATATTTATGCAAAAGCGAGAATCGAGCCTTGTGGACAAATTGCTGGCCATTGGTGGGATAGAATGGAAAGAGACATTTGAAGTCCAAGTAAAGATTCGCATCAATAAGGGGTTTAATATTGATGAGATCCTCTCAAATGAAAACATAAAGCTTATAAGAAAATCAACGAGAGACCAGTTTGACACATATCTTTTATTTAATAACTCAACAGCAAAGATAAGGTACAGAGAGGATGAAGTCACAGAGAATGGGAAACTAATAGAAACTATATATACGCTTACACTTGTTGACCGTGCCTATGAAAAGGAATTTCCAAATTTTGTGTTACTTTCTGGTAGCTGCTTCTCCTCTATTGCTGATAAGTCACTTAGATTCTATAGGGAGTATTTTCAGCCAGATAATATATTTGAAATAAACAAAAAAAGAAAGCGATACAGAATCCTGTATAAAGGTATAGATTTTGCAGTAAACGTTGATGAAATAACAAACCCGAAAGATGGAGGATTTTTCATCGAGATTAAAAGTAGGACATGGTCAGAAAATGATGCGATCAAAAAAGCGACGTTGATCTCAGAGTTGATTCAACTTTTCAAACTCTCAGAACACAATCTGCTCAAAGACGATTACACAGAACTTTTCTTGAACAAATAGGTCTATAAATAATCCCACAAAGGTCCGCTTTAAGAATTGTAACTTACTGTTATGAAAACAAAAAATATCTACAACGTCATGCGATAATAGACACTCAACAAATCCTAAAGTAATATTCCTAACAAAACTTTAACAGTAGAAATAATCTGTCTTCTATACCTAACAAAATCTCCACACCTTAACATCATAGAACACCTATTGGATTTATCATGACTAACTTAGTCCTTCATTTACTCGCCCATATTAGTTAACTTTAATCTTTGCCCTCTATTCCACACAATATATTTCCTAGTTACTCCCTCTTTCTCATCTTTAATTTAAAAGGCCACCCATATTATTCCGATGTAACATTTGGGAATAGATAGGCTGCCTTACAACATATCCTCGGTTCTGATAAATCTTGCCGTATTTGTCATTGAATTTTGGTAATTTATCTGGTGTGGGACACGGGTCGGATTTAGGAGCACAGGCCAGGCCTCTGATATCAACAAAATATAATGGATTGTTCTTCGTATATTCATAATTATCAACTGAGACTCTTGGCATAAGTCTTTCTAATGTATCCACCTCAATATACCTCCCCACCTCACTTTTATACCACCTCCAGCAGTTGTAATATAACTATATAGTTTTTTTACTTGTTGGGAAACGCGATAAAATTCTATTGTTGAGAATGCAAAATAATCTTTACGATTGCCTGTATCTTTTCCGGATATCTCCACAGTGCTACACCAAATACTATTGCAACTAAATCCAAGTATCTTAAAACAGACTTACTTCCAGAAAAGAATAAATATATGAGGTGAACGAGACCTGCAAGAAATATAACAAGTCCATTTGTACTAGTTAAGTATTCCATAATTATATATAACTCTTAATTTTACTTGATAGTTTATCCATCTCTGCTAATTTATTTAAAACCTCCTGTGCGCCAAGATCCATCGCCCTGGTGATATCTGATGGTCTTGACGAAGAGGATATAACAATAATAGGAATATTTGTGAATTTGTCAATATTCCTGATATATGCGATTAATTGAAACCCGTCCATTTTAGGTAGTTTTATGTCAATAATAATAAGGGATGGGAAATCCTCTTCCCCAGCCTCCACCTTATGAATGTACTCAATTGTACTCTCTGCATCACGAAACCATATTACCTCATTCTCAATCCCCCCGACTTTCAAGAAAGTAGTAATCAATTCAGCATGGTCAACATCATCCTCAACTAAAAAGATTTGTTTTGACATTTATCTCCCTTTAATATCCAACTATTATTCATTGCTTTTATTAATACAAATTAAAAAATTTTGCAAATATTATTTTCTATAGCCTTACTCACCCTAACTGCATCCACTGTAGCCTTTACGTTATGAACACGTAGCATATCTACACCATTTAATGTAAGAATGGTATGAACAGCTGTAGATGCATCTTCTCTCTCATAGACCTCCCTTGAGGTGATGTGTCCTAAAAAAGATTTTCTAGATGCACCTACTAACACGGGCCTCTTCAAACTCCTGAACGCGAGCAAATTACTGATTATCTGAATATTGTGTTCGGCTCTTTTCCCAAATCCAATACCAGGATCAATAGCAATATTTTCGAATTTTACACCTGCGTCTAATGCTATGTTGATAGACTCTTCTAAATACTTGGTAATATCCAATACCAAATCTTTATAGTATATTTCTCCTTTTTGCATTACTTTAGGCCTACCTCTTGTATGCATTAGAATCAATCCACAGTCATATTCGGCAGCTACTTTGGCAATCCTTTTATCGAATCTAAGTCCGGATATATCATTAATAATAGTTGCCCCATTATCAACTGCTGCTTTTGCAACCTCTGATTTTGTTGTATCGATGGATAGTGGAACTTTTATTTTCCTTGTGAGAGATTTTATGACTGGTATTACTCTTTCAGTCTCCTCCTTTACCGATATGCCTAGCGAGCCAGGTCTCGTAGATTCTCCCCCTATATCGATTATATCAGCCCCATCTTCAACTAACTTAAGTCCATGTCTTATGGCATCTTCCCTATTAAAATACATCCCACCATCAGAAAATGAATCAGGTGTAACATTAAGTATACCCATTATTATAGGTCTATCATCAAATCTTATGACCTTATTTTTAGATATTCTAAGAATCGGTCTTTTTACCTCACTAATTGTATCCAAAATCCTAGTACCAATCTCCTTTAAGTTACAAGGCTCCAATTTTAATTTATCCGACAACATCTTAAGTTCTTTTTTAGTACCTGAAATCAGTACATTACAACTTCTTATCTTGCATTCAACAGCCGCCTTAGGGACCGCTGCCTCTGCCCCACAGGCAAGAGCCTCTTGCTTTAGGATATTGCACTCAACAGGACTTAAATCCGTTATATAAAACACGAAGAATTTAAATTTATCTTTCATTATCTCAATGCCAACTGGATGAACACCAATATCATGAAACCTTCTATCTATATCATTTAGACCAAATTCTTTAAGTAAAAAGACTCTCTTATTATCCCCTTTCATCTTCAATAATTTTCTCCTCCTCCTTATTTATATAATAATCCTCTTTCCTTTTGGTCCATTTCCTCACTACAACCCAAATTATAATAGCTGCAACAATTACGATTGCAGCTGCTTCTTTCATTCTGACTATATACATCTTAAGCTGGTCAATCTGCTCACCAAAGTGAAATGCAAGATACACAAGTGCGGGGACGGAGAGAATAGCCGCAAGCCCATCAAATAGAAAAAACTTGAAGAAAGATGTGCCAGTCATACCTGCAATTAAAAAGATTGTAGATCTGATACCTGGCATAAATCTGGCTGCAAACAATATCTTTGCTCCATGTCCAATAAAATACTGTGTCAAAGTTGCTACTCGCTTTGCTGTAAAAATCCTTCTAAATCCGGGGAGTGTGATTACCTGTGGTCCTAAAAACTTACCCAAAAAGAATATGGTTGAATCCCCAAGCATTACTCCAAAATACGACACAAGGATCAATAAATAAATATTGACACTATCAGGATAAAGGTAGGCAACATAACCCCCAGTAATTAATATTATATCCTCCGGGATTGGCACTCCGAGTCCACAAATAAAGAGCAGTAAAAATACCCCTATTATAAGATAATTCTCTACAAAATTTATTACGAATGATTCCATTTATAGCTCAAGATAATGCTCCCCGTTTATTCAGAAGTTCATTCATCATGACCCTAAGTTTTAATCTCTCCCATTCTCTGTCCACAAATTCCTGATAAGATTTGTATTCTTCTTCAGTTACATGAGAGAAACGTGCTTGATATTTCATATACTCTTTTACTGGAATACCTTTAGGTTCATAATTGATAACATATTTTTCACCATCGTAAACCTCATAGAGTGGAAAGTATTTTGATTCAGTCGCAAGTCTGGCTATCTTTATTGAATATTCTGACGAGATCTTCCACCCAGGGGGACAAGGAGCTAATATATGAATAAATCTTAGCCCCTTTATACCCATTGCGGTCTTTATTTTTCTCATAAGGTCATCCGGAAAGGCTACATTGGCCGTAGCTGTGTATGGGATTTTGTGAGCAGCCATAATTTCCACTATATTTTTTTTACGCTCAGCTTTAGGTGTCTGAGATGGAGTTGTAGTGGTCCAGGCAAGTTTAGGTGTTGCCGAACTTCTTTGAATACCAGTATTCATATATGCCTCATTGTCATAGCAAATATAAATGATGTTCTCATTTCTTTCGGCTGCACCTGACAAGGCCTGAAATCCTATATCAAATGTGCCTCCATCTCCTGCCCATGCGAGCACATTTATATCGTGCTTGCCTTGCATATCCAGGGATGCCCTTACACCTGTTGCGGCAATTGCTGCCGTCTCAAAGGCTGTATGCATGAAAGGCACTTTGACAGCAGAATAAGGGAATGGTCCGTTGATTACTGACCAACAACAAGCAGGAACTACAACTATTGTCTTTTCTCCCATAACCTTTAGTGTAAGTCGCATTGCAAGTGCACCCCCACACCCCTGACATGCCAAATGTCCCTGACTTACTAATTCTGTCTCTGGATATCTTCTATGCATTCTAAAAACTCCTTCCTGAAGACGATAATTTTTTATAAGTAAAATAACATAAAATTGCAATACAAATTGATAACATACACAATGAAAACTTTAAAAATATCACATAACCTTTTTTATAAAGATAAACCCTCCAATAAGAAGTGCTGTAAATACTACCGCTAATATATCAAAGTATTTATCAATAAACTTCTTGATAGGTGGACCAAAGACGTATATTAGAAGTGCGACCAAAAAGAATCTACCCGCCCTTCCAGCGATAGAACCTAACAATAAGGATAGAAGTGATATCTTGCACACCCCTCCAGCTATAGTAAACACCTTATATGGGATAGGTGTAAATGCCGCTGTAAATACAGCAAGAGTAGCGTTCTCTTGGTATTTTGCGACTACTATATTAAAGACCTCCTCAGAAAAGATATACTTAAAAAAGAAGGACTTCAGGTTAAGCTGTTCCCAGAGGGCAAATCCAATGTAATATCCTAAAAACGCCCCAAGAATAGAACCTGTTGTACATACAAATGCATACCAAAATGATTTATTTCTGAGTCCTAGACAGAGTGCAATCAGAAGAACATCTGGGGGAATCGGGAAAAAAGATGACTCAACAAAGGCTATTACAAAAAGGGCAGGTGTTCCATAAGGTGTCTCTGCCCAGTGGAGTACCCAATCGTAAAGCCTTTTCATATAAAAAAAAGGCATGCGATACCAAACAATTGATTGGCTTGAATCAGACATAACACCTCACAAGAAAATACAATATTTTTTTACAACTTATGTCCCCATTTTTCAACATAAATTGTCCTATACATTTATATTTTCTGAAAAGACAAAAACAACGTTCAAAACATAACAAAACAGTTTTCATTTGGTCATATCCTAGAATACTAGAATACTTCAATGTTAGTAAAAATATCTTGCCTGTTTTTGTATTACTCACCTTAAGTAGTACCGATTTAGTAGTATATGCGCTAAAAAATTTAATTTCTTTTGTGAATTAGGTGATTCTACTGCATTATTCTGAGCATATAAAATTGTGAATTTTATTGACTTATGGAAATTTAGTAATTATAAATCCTCCCTAACTTCAAGGAGGACTTGCATTGGCAAAGGACGACGTAAAGTTTACACGAAAAGAGTTAAAAGAAGACGAGCTTGTGACATTTTCGGCAAAGGCTATAAAGTGGCTTGAGGAGCATAGAAAGCCGGTTTTGAGCGGAATAATAGGTGTTTTCATTGTAATTATTCTTTACTACTCAATTACAGGTTACATTAAATATAGGGCAGAGAAGGCATCTAATGAATATATTCAGGCAACTGAGATTATAGCCCCCAAACAAAAGGAGACGACAACTGATCTTGATATCCCCACAAAAGATGAGATGCAAAATGCTTTAAAGAAATTTGAAGAGATATACAATAAATATGGATTTACGGGCGTAGGGAAGATTTCCTTACTAAGGATGGCACAACTTAGCTATGAGTTAAAAGATTATGACAAAGGGTTAAAATATGTAAATGAATTTTTATCAAAGATTGGCTTAGATGATCCCTTATATAAGTCAGGTCTTCTATTGCTGGCAAATATTAATTTTTCAACGGCCGATTACACAGGTGCTATTAATGCTTGTGAACAGATACTTAAAACGGGATCTGACTTCTTAAAAGATGAGGCATTATTCATATCTGCTAAGGCCTCTATAAAGTTAAACAAGAATGAAGAGGCAAAGAATAAGTTGAAGGAACTAACCGACAAGTACCAAACATCTCATTTGAAAAATGATGCCTCCGAACTACTAAAGACTTTATAAAGTAGAAATGGTAAATAAGAGAAACTCTTTTTATATTGTAGTTCTTTTATGGATGGTCTTATCTCAAGTTAATTCAGCTGAATTGGAAGGTTTTATCCCTGTGTGGACCACTCAACTAACAAATGACCTATTCACTTACGAACCTTTTGAGTATTCAGGATGTGCAATAGATACCCAATTCCAAAGGATATTTGTGGCAAACAGACTAGGTGAGATAATATCTTTAAATTATACCACTGGTGAGATACAATGGAGATTTTCACTAAAGCATCCAATTTATTTATCTCCTACATATTATAGCGAAAAATTGTTTGTCGCAAATACTAATGGAGAAGTTATAGCACTTGATGTTTCAAAAAATCGGCCATCTATTTTTTGGAGAAGGAAATTGTACGGAGGAATTATAAACAATGTTACAATAAACGTAAGCAATGGTGAAAAAACAGATGGAGAGTTGCTTTTATTAACAGACAGAAACACGTTATATGTTTTATCTATAAGCAATGGTGACATCAAACTTCATATAAGTGGCAATGTAACAGAGGATCTCACTTTTTATTCAAACTTACCGATAAAGACCATTGGAAACAAAATAATTTATGCTCTGTCAACAGGGGAGCTAATAATAACCAATAAAGATAATGATAAGGATACTTCAAAAATAACAATTTACAACTCTGGAGATAATATAAATGGATTCTCGGGATTCGCTAGCCTAGATCAACACATCTTCTTATCTACTTACACTGGTTTATTTTACAAGATTGACATAGATAGTGGGAGGATTGTTTGGTCAAGAAATCTTTCACCCATATCGACGATAAAGATAGACGAAGAAAGCAATAACATATTTGTTTTTCACTTGGATGGTTCCATATCAATTATGGACAAAGATGGAAGTCTTATAATGAAGCGATTAATTTCAAGTGGGAGTATAGCCGGTGCAGATATAATTGGGAATAGAGTACTAGTTAGGTACAATGATGGCAAGATGTTTCTTTTTGCAAAAGATGGACTCTACCCTCTATCTTCAATAAAACTTACTTCCCCAGTTTTTGCAAGTATAGCACACTCCAATAACCATATATATGTCTTTACATCAAAAGGCACGCTCATAAAATTCCTCTTACAATAGCTTACTAATCATTCTAGGGAATTACAGGAACAATCCAAACCTCTACTATTTTCGTCTTTGTATTCACTGGGATTTATGTTGATTTTGTTTATATCTCCCTCCATCAAGACATCAAAAAGATCATCTGAATCTATCTGGGCATCCCTTATCTCGGAATAGCCAATATCACTAAGCTCATCTGATGCAAATTCTTCATATTGTTCAGCAGGATCTTCGTAATCCGAATCTGTGGTATTATTCACTTCTACATCTGATAAATCAGAAACAGGAATATCAAAACCCACATCAGGTATTTCCTTTACAAACTCGAATGCCCCCAAATCCAACACTGCATCTATGAATCTTATTCTCCCTTTTCTGTCTTCTGTAAACTCATATTCGGGTGTGAGTAAAAAATATGTACCTAGATCTATCCCTTTATCAATACAGACTGAATCTTCCAATAGGTGAAAATCACCGCTTTCAAAGTTGGCAAATCCTGGTTCGTAAGAATTGATATTACCCCCCTCATCTAAGACAACTGCCTTTGGATTGCTGTGGCTATTTTTATACCCTGTATTTATCCAATTTGATATCAGATGCACTTTCCCTTCAGAGTCTAGGATTGCAACTCTATTCCCTCCAGCTGTTGCAAAGACAATGTTGTTGATTACATAAGCCTCTTCTTCAGAACTGGACAACCTCATCAGGGTTGTATTCCCCTCTCTTGTAGAAATTACAGTATTGTTATAAAAATACAAAATACCTTTACGATAATTAGAAGTAATTCCTGAATCTCCTCCATAGTGGAGTATCTGCGAATTACCTGCCCCGTCCGGTTCTATCAAGAGATTACCATAGACATAAGTTTTTCGATAGTAGTCCTTAGCCCTCAATTCCTCGGAGCCGCTATCCACCAAGTCTAATTGACGATTACCCGATTCTATTAAATTGTATCTTATTATCGTACCAGCAGATCTATCCTTAAGATTGTTACCCAGAGCACCGTCCAACAAAGGTCCAAATCTGTTGAACTGATAAATTATTCTATCTGCCTCGGTATATGTATTGTGTTCATAATAACTACCTACATTTCCATTACCATAGATATAATTCGATTCAATGAGCACATTTCTCGCCTGACTTGCCACAAATATACCGTTTCCATTGTGATGAATTATGCAATTCCGGATAGTGATATTCTCTCCTTTCTCAATAAATATTGCAGCTGAGTTGCTTTCATATGCCTCAAGCCCATTTCTTCCTAAGAAAGTGTACGGAGTATGGGCATTCACAATCTCAAGATTTTCGATCAACACATAAGCAGGAGTAGTATCAGGGGGATTATTACTCCCACCAATTTTAATAATTCCCCTAGTCTCGCTCCAGAAATTTAGGCCCTTTCTTGTTATGGCATCTCTTCCATCAATTACTGGCAGATTACCATTCTCATCGGGTATGCCTCTGAAAACCACGGGTTTCTCTCTGGTACCAACAGCAGTTATTACCCACTTCTCCTTATATGGATACTTTCTGTAGTAAATAAGAACTGTGTCACCGGCCTTGATACTTTCCAGGGGAACGTCAGATATATTAAGATATCTTTTCCCCTCACCAACTTCAAAAACTTCAGCTATAGCCCCTTTAAACAAAAGCAGGTGCGACGCGATAAAGACCAAGAAAAATCTTTTTTTATGCATGCTATTTTTTTCTACCTAGCCTAAATACTTACAAGGTAATACGAGTAAAAAATACACGGTCTCAAAAATAGAAGTTACGAAGATCTATGGTCTTGACCAGTTTACCTCTACGTCGGAGACCGATGGTTTTACTCCGTTTTGAGTTGTCCAGAGTCTAAAGTCTACCTGCAACCACCTATTACCATTTAAAAACTGGCAAGTTGTAAGATCTGCAGGTGACTTTGTAAATGGCCCACACCACTGTGTAGGATTG
>JAOAFA010000050.1 GCA_026416535.1 Deltaproteobacteria bacterium | reverse complement strand
TAAAATTGAATTGCTCTCAGAGAACCTCTATTCCTATTCTGATTTTAATACAAAGCAGATAAATAAGAGTTATTCAACTGATATATTTGGATTAGGGTCAAGTTATCAGATGAGTCAGAGGATTAGTATATTCGGGTCTGTGCATTCAGTATTCTTTGGTGATGAGAATGAGTTTAATGATATTTCCGATAGAATCTACCTTACGCTGGGTTCAACCTACAAGGTAAAACCAAAACTATATCTTACACTATCTGATACATTCAGATTTAATTTAGACAATTACACGCAGATATCTGCCCGTACTCCCATATCTGAGACAGGGAGTATTTATTTTGGTGAGAGAGTAGCCAGTTTTGGTAATCAATTTGTAGCTACGTCTATATTAGGGGCGGAGGAACAACTATCAAACGGTATAAGCTCATATGGAGAATATCAGATTGATACACTCTCATCTCAACTCAATTCAAGGGCTGTTTTGGGAAGTAAGGGGCGGTTTGCTGTAGCAGATGGGTTGAATGTTCTACTCAGTTATGAGCATACAGAGGTGGTTTCAAACGGTGAACTCTCATACAGTTATACCGAGCCGAGTCAGATTTTGGATCCAAACATCCAGATTATAAATAACTATTCTCAGGCTTCTCAGAGGAAAGGACCTCTTTATGGTTATTCTTATACGCAGAAACTGTCAGTCAACAATGACCTGATCTATGATTATATGGGGCTGAATTATCCTCTCGGTTTCTCTCTGGGTGATAACCGCCGTGATGTCTTCTCCGGTTCTTTGGAGTATTTGAAACTCAAAAACTTGAAAGGTTCTGTCTTTGGTGAATTCAGATTTGACAACAATGATGAAAATTTTGGAGGTGAAGATAGAATACAGTACCTTCTGAGACTCTCACTTAGCTGGGGAATTACAAAGGATATCAACCTTAGCTTTGCAGGACACTATCTGACGGTAAGTAATCTTGAATACAAGAGTGATGAGTACAGATTCACAGAGAATAGTTTCGGACTCGCATTAAGACCAAAGGACTTTGACTGGGTTAGCCTGTTTATGAAGTTCTCAAATGTGTATGAAAACAGATATGATTTTGTCACAAAAAACCGCTTTGAGAGTTATTCTCATATATTCAGCATCGCTCCCGTCTTCGAACTGCCATACGGCTTCGAACTCGTGGAGAAACTTGTATTAAAACGTTCGTATATAGACGATCTCTCGGTACTTGGTTCTGATTCTCTTGATACCCTCCTTCTGATAAACCGTATCAATTACAATTTTTATAAAAGGATGTTCTCTTCAGGTATTGAGTACAGAATACTTTCTGTGCTGGGCAACGAGAATAAGAGCGGATTTTTAATTGACCTTGGCTATAATTTTAAGAGGTATTTCAGGCTTGCAATCGGTTATAACTTTACTGATTTTTCAGACAATCTCTACAGAATAAGAGATTATAACCACCACGGCTTCTTTATGAGAGTGACAGCCAAATATTGATTCTTGATACCTTTACTTTGCCAAAGATATTTTATAGTTAACCTATTGCATGTGTTAATCATGTGTTGTATTTCTTGTATAAAATATAAAATTATTTCAGAGCTTTTTCAATTGCAGATTCTATCTTTTTTGCTGGGACGAGTCCTGTTATTTGCTCGATTATTTTCCCGTCTTTGAAAACAAGAAGTGTGGGTATTGACATGATTCTGAATTTTGATGCAGTGTTCGGGTTTTCGTCGACGTTGATTTTTGCGAAAGTAACCTTTCCAGCATATTTGGTTGCCATTTGTTCGAATATAGGGGCGAGCGCCTTACAGGGCATACACCATTCAGCCCAGAAGTCAACAATCGTAACCCCGTTTTGCGTGGCTGCATCGAAATCAGAATCTTTCAAGTTTTTGATGTTTCCTGCCATTGTCCCTCCTCCTTGTAATGACAAAAAATAAAACTAATCAAGCGGAGCGACTCTTAAGACAATCTTTAGACGCATTTTAAACTTAACATTTCCGCTTGGTTTATTGGAATACTTATCAGAATCGATGTATAAAAGTATTCCTTCCTTTAATACGTTCTGTCTTGGATCACAAAACATAATCTTTGGCGTAAATTCAAGTTTCTTTAAGTGTTCGGAAGGTGCATCTTTGCCTCCCGGGATGATATTACATTCAACCGATGACTCTGCATCAAAATCGGGTTTACATCTATAATCCCCTTTTTCATCAAAGGTATAATCGTATTCTGTTTCTGTTGTTTCCAATTCATCATTACATATTAAGGATGTTCCATTCCCTATATCTGGATTTATCTTTGGGAGAGAGCTTATTAGTATTGTCTCACTTTCAAGTGCTGTAGTGGCTAACTCTCTAGAAGTCTTTTTGGATATGGCAAGGATGGAAGGCCTGATCTCCTGAGTAAAACCATTTTCCTCAATGATAAATGAGAGGGACTCAATTCTTACATTGTATATTTTATTTGCATATTGTTTAATCTCGTCTCTCTCAGAGATGGATACCGATAGATTAGTTGGTAGTGGAACATATATGTCATCCCTCTTAATACCTGCTGGTAGTGGATCAGGTAATTGGTCTAATCCTGAGACTTTTAATGCCTTGTCGATGTCAAATTCTATTGGTATATCGAATTCAAGAGGGATCTCTGTCGTTACTCTTTCAAATATTCCACAGGAGGTGAAGATCATGAAGCTTACTAACATTGCAGATAATGTCTTTTTTATCATGCAACACATATAGTATGAAAATTACAAGTATTCAACCAAAAACTTTTTTGATTGTATTTTCCACCAGATTGTATGGGTTGAGCTCTTTGTTCTCGAATCTACTTATAAGTTCAGATCTATTACCTATTTCACTCTCAATAATCTTCTCAATCTTTCGGTTTATGTTAGATTTCAATAAGTCTACGAATTCAATATAATCTCTTCTTGCGTTGAGATACCTATCTATGTTGGATGAAGATATATAACTTCTGTGCTCCTCAATCTCTTTTGCAAGTATTTCTATTCCTTCTCCTGTTATACCTTTTGTAGTAACAATTGGAGGAGTTCTCATTCCTTCCTGTCTATTTTTGAGTTCCAGCATTAGTCTTAGGTCCCTGATGGTTTTCTCCACACCTTCCTTGTCAGCTTTATTCACCACAAATATATCTGCTATTTCTAATATCCCAGCTTTGATAGCCTGAATATCGTCTCCAAGACCAGGAACAGTTACTACTATTGTCGTATGTGCAAGTTTAATGATATCTACCTCATCCTGACCGACACCTACAGTTTCAATTATTATAATATCTTTCCCCATCGCCTCCATCACTCTTACAATAGATGATGTAGAGGCTGATAGTCCACCCAAGTTTCCGCGTGTTGCCACGGATCTTAAAAATACCTCGGGGTCATTTGAGTGTTCCTGCATCCTTATTCTATCGCCGAGTATTGCGCCACCAGAGAACGGGCTTGAAGGATCAACGGCTACTACTCCTACTTTCTTGTTTTTTGTTCTGTAAAATCTTATCAGGTTATTTATGATCGTGCTTTTACCTGATCCCGGGTTTCCAGTAATACCAATTATGTGGGCATGACCAGAAAACTTATGTAATTCCTTGAGGACCTCACATACATCTTCATCGCCGTCATCAATCTTCCTAATAAACCTTGCTACAACTCTTATATCGCCTTTTCTAATTTTATCAACAGTATCTTGAATACTCATATTTTTGATTCCCCAGGTTCAGAGAAATTAGATAATATTCATATCTTCAATGCAAGAGAAAAGTTTATTAAAAAAATCTTTTTCTTACAATTTCAATTATTAGTAGTATCATTACGAAGGTAATGAGAGGTTTAATTATTTTTTCTCCTTTTTTTAGGGCGATTGATGAGCCTAACATATTACCGAGTATTCCTGATATAGCTGTAAAGAATGCTAACGGAAATAATACTTTGTTATTTACTAAAAATACGATAAGCGACCCTAAATTGCTACCTAAGTTGCAAAGTCTAGCAGTTCCTGACGCAATAATTAGATCAAGTTTTAATAGTAAGTTGAATGTGATAGCCATAAATGTTCCTGTGCCGGGTCCAAAAAATCCATCATAAAATCCTATGAAGACTCCGATAGATATTGCATAAGCATTTTTATATTTTGAATTGGGTAGTTTTGAATCTTTTTTATATGAGATTAGCGTATCTTTTAGGAGAAAGAGGATAAGTACTATAGGGGTAATGATTAAAACGACCATCTGAATAAGCTCCTCAGATGTGTGTGTAGCTACCTTAGAACCGATTGCTGATCCAAATATTGACGAGAAGGTGGCTATAATGGCTATGCGAATATCAACAGCATTGTGTCTAACATATTTAAAAGATGCAAAGAGTGTTCCAAAAAACCCAGAAAATTTATTTGTTCCTAAAGACATATGAGGTGGTATACCGAATGCAAGGTATGCAGGTAATGTAATAATACCACCACCACCTGCTATTGAATCCACAAATCCCCCTAAAAAAATCATGATTGTTAACAGTAAAAAATTTAGTGAGAAGATCTCGACGTCCATACATTAATAAAAGTCTTTTTTGAGTTCAATGTATTCGATAAATTTATTTACGGTCTTTTCAAAGTGACCGTGGGTATTTATCTCTTTTATGACATATTCTATAATAAATGATGTTGTAAGAGAGGATATAATTTCAAGGCCTGTTTCTTGATTTAATTGTTGAATATTTTTATCTGCGTCCGCGCCTTTAGGTGGGTTTTCATCGTTTATTGCATAATGATTTGCATTCTTTAGTTTTACTAGAAACTTTGGTTGAGATTGTATTGAAGCAAGTGTTTTTTCTGCGTGTTCGTATTTTATTACCCCGTCATTGTCGCCAGCAATAAGAAGTATAGGTATATTATCGTTTTTTATTTGGTAGTATTTTTCACCAAATGGAGATTTAAGACTTATACCATAAAAGATACCACCTGATAGTTGGTAGGGTCTCTCATATGTTTCTGAGCAGAACGGCCATTTACATTCGTTACCTATCATAAAAAGACCACATGCCGCTCCATAAGAATGTCCTAAAAGTATGAATTTGTCTTTCTTCATCCTGCCAAATAAAATTGAGTCTTTCAAATTAGAAATCTCAAGGAGTTTATAATACACCTTGTTTGTAGCATTTTGTTCAGCATATAAATGCTTGCCAGAAAAACTTTCTTTATAGTGATCAAAAGTTACTACTATAAATCCATTGTTGCATATCAACTCAGAGATTTTATTGTAATTGTCTTTACTTAAATCGGAACCTTGTAGTAAAATAATAGGATAAAATTGAGTACCGGTATCCGTAGGGATGTAAATATCACCCTCATCGTTGTCGGTTGAAAATGAGAGGTTATATTTCATACAGCTGTATTTTTTGCTTGAGGATACATCTACTAAGACGTTTGTGTCATTGATATCTTCACTAGAGTTGGTTTCATCGTTCACATATATATAGTAGTTGTTTTTGTATTCCCTTATCTCGCAGGTAAAAAGGTGAAGTAGCAATATAAAAGTTATAGCTTTCTTCAAGTTCATAACTAGGAATATATATACACAGTATTTTTGCCTTTATCTAGAGCAATTTTAAAGTGTTTTGACATAATATGTCATTCATTGTATTTTGTAGGTTAGTATGAGAATAGTGCCTTACTTATTAGGTATATTATCATGGTCTGCGGGTATACCGGAGTTTATTGATATTACAGAAACTGCAATGCCTCATAGGGAAATATATGGTTCATTTGTTTCTATTAGGGATTTTGATAATGATGGTCTTGAGGATATACTCATAGATAATCAGTTGTTAAAAAACATTAGCTATCATGGTGTCTTTTTCAAGGATGTTACACATGAAACAGGTCTATCTGAAGCTAGAGGGCATGGCACCTTTATTGAAATAGACGGCGATACATGTCCCGATATAATATTTTATGGAGTTAGCCATAGTATTCAAATTTATAAAAATAATTGTAATGGCTATTTTGACAAGGTAAATGATTTCGTTGGATTTGAGAATTGTATTCACACTGAGGCTATTGGATTTATTCCTCATAAAAATTACAAGCATGGGTTGATATATTGTGCAAATTATGAATATAAAGATGAATATTTTCAAGATTATATATATGCATCAAATGGGGATCTAACTTTTTATGATGTGTCTTTCTTATTAAGGTCCCAGATGAGTAAGATAAAGATGCCATCAAGGTGTGTAGTTTCAAAAGATATCAACAATGATAATTTAGTGGATTTTTATGTTTGTAATTATAGATTATTTCCCAATTTATTATTTATGCAGATGGATACAGGGGAGTTTTCAAACGAGGCAATTAATATTAATGCATCTTCTTTTTCATCTGGTATAAATAATTTTGCCGGTTCCCATACAATAGGTGTATCTATTGAGGATTTAAATAATGACGGGATAATGGATATAGTAGTAACTAATCTAGCGCATAATGATTATGAAAGAGGGAGATTTAATAAGAAGTCAGAACTTTTGATTTTTGATAAGATTAAGAATAGCTATGTAGATGTAAGAGAGATTTCTGGAATAAGAATTGACCAGGTAGGTTCAAAGATTAATGGGGTTTTTAAAGATGAGTTATTTAGTAGTTCGGTTGTTGCAGATTTTAATAATGATGGTATCTTAGATATTTTTTTGACTCAGGTTTATGACTATGAGTATTCATTTTCAAAATTTTTTACCGGTATCAGTGAGTCTCCGTATTTTGGTGATACATCATTTGTATCAGGTATTCATATATATGATTCCCTTGGTTCTGCATATATTGATTTGAATGGAGATGGTTGTCTGGATATAGTAGTTGCAGGTAAATACAAGGGGGAGCTGAACAGAACAATCAAGGTTTTTGAAAATAAATGTAACTATCCCGGGGATTTTATTCAATTTAAACTGTCAAGTAGGGGATATGTCGATTACCCAGGTTTTAAGATTCGAGTTTTTTTAAATGATGGTCAAAAGCTTAAGGTTTTGACAAGAGGAATTGAATATACAAATTCGGGATTTGGTCAGCAAAATACAGAGACCCTTCACTTTGGGCTTGGTAATGATTATATGATAGACCATATTGAGATTGAGTGGGGTGACGGTTTGTATCAGTTGTTGGTTAATTACCAAATAAATACACTAAATTATATTAGTAGACCAGATTACCTAATTGAATGTGATTTGAATATAATTGGATATGACAACCAAAACATATATTTAAGTAGCAACTGTAATAGTGATAGCGGATATGATATTTTTTGGGGGAATAGTTGTGAGCAAGATTTGGTATATTTGAAAGACATGATTATAAATAAAAATATCCTAAAAGGTAATGATTTTTGTAAGGATTTTGTGATTTTTCTAAGACATGATTTTATAGGGGTAAAAAAATATATAACGAGATTAGATTTTTGATTTTATTAAGTAGGAGGAATAAGGTGTTACTTTTGATAGAGTATGAAGTATTGAGTTTGTATCAGAGGCTTATAATTTGCACTATTACCCGGTTTTTGTCTAAACTTTTAGGAGGCTTTCTGAAAACTGATAAGCTTCTTGGACTAACATTTTGGAGTTCATAAATAAGACATCTTCATATATGCTGGATACCTCTTCTCAAATCTCTTACATAACTCCTCAAATCTTAATAACGTCTTTTCAGAATCATTCACCTTATTTATTATTCCCACTTCCCCACAGAAAATTTTTGTATCTCCTTTAGTCATATTCCTCTTTATATTCCTTTCCATATGTACCAGGCATAACTGATAGTCTGTCTCTGGAAGAATGACTTTTATCACAGAACTTAGTCCACTAAAATCATCAGATACTACAAGCATCGCATCTTAAGACTACTCTTAACAAGATTATTTAAAATCTCCAAACACTCACTCATGGACTCACTACACAAATAAATATGATGTCCCAAGAGACTCTTCCTTACACCTAAGTCTATCAACCCACCTCATTCTTCACCCTTGTAGTGTCTTCATCCTTGATGTTCATATAAATAGGCATCTATAAAAAGATAAAAAGGATTCTCTGGGGTTCAATTGTCCTTAACGTTCCTACTTTATCTCTTCTATTTGTTCCGCGGAATAGGTAAGGTTCATAGACTAAAACAACTCCTTGGGCATTAAATTTTGCTTCTAAAGTTTTTTCACTATTTTATCGTAAACCTCCTCCTATAATTTGATTGTTTAATATACTGTGTTTCCTAACATTTTTCATCGTATTATACTTTTCAAATAATTTCTAAAAGTAATCATTGTGCAGAGACAATTTAAGTATTATTGCTATTGGGGTTGAGGGTGCCGCTAGTAGTGACAGATGGTTGGGGTAATATACCGTTTGATTTGTTGCAAAATTGTTCAATTCAATATATTATATTACACCTCGTTCTGAAAGGAGGATTAATGGGCAAGACTTTGGTCGAGGTAAGAAAAGAAGAGAGGAAGCCAGTAAGAGTGTTTATTAATTATAGAACCATTGATCAATTTTTCTCTGAGATTGGGACAAACTTATCTTTAGGAGGTGTGTTTGTTAAGTCGACAAATCCACTTCCTGTGGGAACAGAGATAAAGATCAGTTTTAATATTCCACAATTTGGATGTTATTTGGAATCATTAGGAGTTGTTGTTCATAATGGAACAGCTGAAAATCCTGGGATGGGTATTAAGTTCAAAAATCTCTCTGAGAGGGCAAAAAAGCTTTTAAGTGATGTTTTAGAGCATGAATTATTAACACCGAGAGATAGTGATGAAAGGGACAAGAAGCAGAAAAAGAAGAAAAATGCAGGGGTTACAGTAACGGTTGAATCTAAGTTAGCTTCTGGGATGCAAAGAAAAGTAAAACGGAGGAAAAAGAAGACTGGTAAAAAAATTAGAAAACAAAAGAGAAAAAGGAGTAGTTAGGCGGGGCAGTCAATGATTATTAGGGAATCAAAGTTTGCCGGTAGGTTTTATCCTGATAAACCTAAAACTTTAGTGGCGATGCTTCAAGACTTTTATAGTAGAGTCGAAGTTGCTCACAAAAAATTAAATGCTAAGGGTATAATACTCCCTCATGCTGCGTATCATTATTCTGGCATTGTTTCTATGTCAGTTCTGAAGTGTATAGAAATTCCGAGTAATATTATTATTTTGGCTCCAAATCATAGTGGGCTTGGTTCTGAAATAGCCATTATCTCGGAGGGTAGGTTTAGTACCCCTATAGGGGATGTTGATATAAATTCTGAGATTGCCAAGAGACTTATCTCTGAAATTAATATTGTAAAGGATGATATTAGTGCACATCTAATCGAGCACTCAATAGAGGTGCAACTCCCGATCTTGAAGTTTATGCTGAGTGAAGTAAGGGTTGTCCCATTACTCATTAAAAAAATTGATTCTAATTTGCTGTCAGAAATTGCATCAAAGATGGTCTCTTTTTTCAGAGATTATAGAGATGTATTATTTCTGTCTACTAGTGATCTCTCTCATTATGAGAGTTATGATGAGACTATAAGGAAAGACAAACTACTTTTGCGATGTATTGAACGGATGGATGAAGTAGAGTTAAAAAGGGTCATAGATGAGGAAAAGATCTCGATGTGTGGTTATGAGTGCACGGCTCTTAATATAATTCTCAGTCGTTCATTAGGGTCTACCCACTGTTTGATTAAAAGATATGATACCAGTAGTGCTGTAGATGGAAATTATGAGAACGTAGTTGGATATGTGGGGGCTTGTTTTGTGTGAATATGCGAGATGCAAATATAAAACCCATATATAAAGGTGATTTATCTAAGATCAATATATATGAATTAATGATCAGGTTGGGGGTGCTTAAAGAAAACGGATATATTGAAATTGTGGCGAATGGGAGTATCATTAAGGTTTTTTTATATATGGGTGATATTGTGAATATTGAGTCTGAAAATGCTGAATTCTCTCTAGCTGGTTTTATGAGAAAAAAGGGAAGAATTACAGATGAACAGTTGAACGATGTAAAAAAGCTTGTTCAGAGTGGAGAAAAGAGCACTGCGGATATTTTAATGACTCTTGGTTTTATTAAGAGCCATGAGATTATTCAGTTGATAAATGAATTTCTCATCTGTGTATTAGGTCAGATAGCCTCTATTTTGAAGGGGATGTATATTTTTTATAGAATAGAAGGTACCTATCCATTCTCTGTGAATCTCAGATTCAATACTGTTGATGCAGTTAAAACTGTTATTTTTAGCTATTTGCCAGATGAATATTTTTTAAGACTCTTTTCAAGACATAACGATATAAACATTATTGTTAAATCATCGGGCTTGACAGTTGAAAGTGCCAGATTAGGTCCGAAAGAATTGAGATATTTAAAAGCTATATACTCTTCTGATAAATTTGTGGATTTTTTACCGATAATAGATCCAAAGAATTCTGAGCATATTTATAAATTAAAGGCGGCATACTACTTTAAACTGTGCTCATTTATAGATATGAAAAGAGGGAATGAAACATTTGAATCGGTGTTTTATGTTGAAAAAACGCAGAGTGATATGGCTAGTAAATGTAATGCATCTTTATCAAATGTTGTTAGCAAGAGTGGCGATGCTGCCATTGAAGTAAAGACCGAAGAAGATACAAGGGTTCGAGAACTCGAAATACTCTTTGAGGAATTAAAAAAGAAAAACTTTTTTGAGAGATTGGGTATATCCGAGGATGCCAGTGATGCGCAGGTAAAAAAGGCATATCTTGCTCTTGCTAAAAAATATCATCCTGATATTGTTACAGTTGATGCTTCTAAAAAGATAAAGAAATGTTATGAGGATATATTTGCCCTAATAAATGAGGCTTACCAGAGGTTAGAGAAATCTGAGAGTCGCAAAGATTATTTGGAGTCTATAAAACAAAGTAAGGATGGTAAGTCGGAGGTCGATATCAGTTCTATTTTGGAAGAGGAAGCAAAATTTATTAGGGCAAAGGCGTTAATAAAAAACAACAGAAATGTTGAGACTGGTCTGCAGATATTGGAAGAAATAATAAAGAAGAATCCTGACGAAGAATATAAGGTATATTATTTATGGGGTAAGTTTTTGAAAGAGAAACCCACTGATTTATCCGAAATAAATAAAATAATAAGTTCACTCGAGCAGATAGCTAGAAAGAGAGAGATGCCAGATCTTTTTTTGTTTTTAGGTTATTTGTATAAGGCTATAAAGAATGAAGAGAAGATGATTGATAGTTTCAAGAAGCTGTTGAAACTCGATCCTAATAATACCATAGCATCCATAGAGATAAAACTTTATGAAAAAAGGAAAAAATGAGTAGGAAGTATTTAATAGTAACTCTGATTATAATTTTATTTCTGGATTGTAGAAGCACTAGTCAGATAGCATCAGATTATCCTAAGACAATAGTAAAGTTTGAGGTTCATGGTATATCGAGGTCAATTCAGAAGGCTGATGGTCACGAGGGGTTGTTAAAACTGGATGGTGAATTGTCAGTATCGGCTGTGGGTGATATAATACCGCATCAAAATGTAAAAAAATCTGCTTCTCATCATAATATTGTTAAAAACGGTGTTAGTGTAAATAACGATGGCTATGACTATCTTTTTGAAAAGGTAAGTGATAAACTGAAATCCGATATAACTATAGCAAATTTTGAGTCGCCTATTGCACCATCTACAGGTGATACTGGTAGACCTTTTGTATTTAATTCAGAGATCGGACTTTTGAGGGCGGCAAGTAGGGCAAACATAAATGTCTTTAATATTGCTAATAATCATATTTATGATCAAGGTATTGATGGGTTTGTTGAGACATTGAAATTATTTAACAGTGAAAAAGTTATGTACATGGGATTTTATAGTAGATTGAATGGAGATAAACCTGTACCTTTGGTCATAGAGAAGAATGGGATGAGAGTAGCAATATTTGGGTTTACAACACTTTTAAACAATCTGCCTGACTATAGTTCCCTCAATGAATATGTAAGAAAATATGATAACAATGTTGATATTCCTGCCATAGAGGATGCAAGGGGTAAATATGATGTGATAATTGTTTATATTCATTGGGGGCAGGAATATCTTAAAGAACCAGATTCAGTTCAGAGAGAGATAGCGAGCCAATTGGTAAATGCCGGTGCGGATATTGTAATTGGAGGACATCCACATGTACTCCAAACTTTTGAATTAATGGCATCGGATGAGGGGTCAGTAGTGCCTGTCATATTTTCAATGGGGAATTTTATTTCAAACCAGAGTAGAAACTATTTTTATCCAATCTCTCCTCTGGATGAAGGAAGGACAAGGGATTCAGCAATTTTGAGGTTTAAGATAAAGAAATATTCTTTTGGCTCATTTTCCTTCTGTGTTGTTTCTGAGCTCTATTTTGTGCCTTTATGGACCCACAATAATAATATTTTTTATTCAAGGGGTCTTGAGAAGAAACTTGAGATTTATGTATTACCTATCTTTGAGAGAATAGATGAAATTCAAAAGGGGTTAAAATCAGAACAAGATAATAGAAGGAAAAAGCAATTGTTGCTTGAGCTTGAAAATCTATTGGTAAGGTTAGATATCATTAAGTCAACTCTGGGGGCAGAGTATGTTAGATATTAGGTTTGCATCCCCAGCATTGACTTTTTCATCCATTTTGATAAGTCGATTAATAAAAAGTTATAGATATAAGGCATATAATGAGGGATTCCTTAGTAATATGAAAAGACCTCCTATATTTGCATTATTTCATTCTTATCAAATGATAATAGCTTCTTATAGAGCACCCTTCAAGATAAATGTACTTGTTAGTTTATCTAAAGATGGAGAGATCGCATCGCAGGTTCTTCGTAGACTTGGTTTTGGTGTTGTTAGGGGTTCATCCTCAAAAAGGGGGTTAGAGGCGTTAAATGAGCTTGTTGAACTTGTAAATAGGGGTGAATCAGCGGCCATTACTGTTGATGGTCCCAGAGGACCGTTAGAGGAAGTCAAAAGTGGT
Organism: Deltaproteobacteria bacterium; assembly: GCA_026416535.1. Lineage (GTDB taxonomy): Bacteria > Myxococcota > SpSt-1050 > SpSt-1050 > SpSt-1050 > SpSt-1050. The sequence goes on along the minus strand of JAOAFA010000050.1, from coordinate 55,672 downwards.
GTAATTAGGCTTGCACAGAAAACAGGTGCCCCTATAGTATGTGTATCAGCTATAGCTAAACCTATGTACAGACTAAAAAATTCTTGGGATATGTTTGTAGTAGCCCCACCTTTTGCAAAAATAGTAATATATTTTTCAGACCCTATATATATTGAGGAGCATTTAGATGTGACAGGAGTGGATTTTTATAAGAAAAAACTTAAAGAACAATTGAGATTGCTTTTTTATAAATGTTCTAATATGAATGCTTAATGTCAAAATGGTTTGTAATTTTTTAATGGCTAAGAGGTGAAGATTGCATAGATTTGAAGATGTAAGAAGGGATGATATTGAGGGATTAAGAATAGGCTGTGGTGAATTCAGTATTAATGAATTTTCGAAGATATTAAATCTGGCTAATACAGAGTTTGTAATATCGAAAATGGGATGGATAGGTAATCAAATAGTATTAGATATAGTATCGAAAATAGACAAGGATTATAAAATTACTTTGTACATTACAAGACGAATAGATACTCGACCATCTTTAATTAAAACTGGTCATTTGGATATTTTTTATAGCGGTTGTGAAGCAGGTGGTAGGCTTACATCTCATCTTCTGTCTCTTGATTTTTCAGGCATAACATTTGAAGAGCTTGTAGGTATAATCAGGTCTGATCCAGAATTTGGGAGTCCCGCATTAAGCTTGCCTTCATTTGAGGTACATGACAAACCAGAAAATCATTTGGATAGTTGGGGTGGAAAGGACTTATATGCAAATTTTTGGGCGGAAGGTGAATTCGCGAGAGGACAGTTAGATTCTGTTAATATTTATGAGAATTGCATATTTGTTCAACACTCTGATATTGAATGTGTTTCTTTAAAACCAAATTTAGATTTGAGATTGGTTAGATTTCTTGTCAAATATCCGTGGCTTTCGAAGAATAGAAACAAGTATAGGAGATTGAAGAGAAATGAACTCCCAGATATAACCAAATTCTTTTCTACTGATTTGAATGAAAAAGATATAGTTATGGGAAACAACAAGGTGAAGGAAGTGCTAGAATATGTATTGTCGAATAGTAAGCGTAAAGAAGTATTCTTATCAAACACATGTACACCTGTTGTTATAGGAGAGGATGTCGAATCTGTTATTGAGAGGATGAGGAAGAAGAGGAAGAATTTATTGTATCTTACTGTAACACCACAATCGATGGAAGTAGTATTAAAACGCCTATTTTGGAAGTATCGTAAGAAAGGAAACAGCATTAAGAAAAATGTTGTCAATTTATTGGGTTATGAAAAGGATTGGTATCTTGAGAGATTGATTTATCTGTGTAAAACCCTAGGAATAGAGATAAATTCAGTAGTAATTCCAGATGTGTCACCAAGAACCTTAAGAAAATATTTCAATGGTGGAGTTGATATTATTAAGCCAAATGCATTGTGGAATCATTTATATTTACAACTTAATAATTCATCTTCTCATAAGTACGTTGCGTTAGAGGCACCATATGGATTTGCGGGGACCATTAGGTGGTTATTAAATCTTTCAGTACTTGTTGGTTTTAAATTAAAGGAAGATGATATATTGAAAAAGATTGAAAACAAGAGATTAAATCTATATAATTCTCTAAAGGACCAGATGAGTAATATTGGTGTTGTCTTCATAATTAGGAAGGGGGAGGATGTATATCTTACGGATTCAGCGAGGTCCTGGGGTGTTCCTCTATTAAAATTCTTTATGGAAGTAGGTTCCAGAATAGAGGTGTTTATAAGGGCCGATAATAGAGAGGAGGCTCAAAGGAGTTCTGAAAAGATACTAAAGTCTATTAAGGATTATGATAATTATGAAGTAAGGTTTTTTGATACGTATGATAAGATGATGAGATTGTTAACTGAAAGCTCGTGTCGACTTGTATTTTCCAATCATTCAAATGATTGGAGGATATGGTCAGCTGGAAAGAATTCCTTTTCTCTCTTCGATTTTGAGGTGGGGTTTGAGGGAGCAATATATACTATTAATCGACTTTTATATGTTGCCAATATTGAGGTGTTCCCAAAGTATTCGTCTTACTTAAAAAGGGACTTTGTGGGTAGATATGAAGATCAATAAAATGGTTAGAAAATTTTCGCAGAGGTTAATTAATCCATATATGGTGGGGATATACTTAGGAGTGAATGCAATAAAGGATTTTTATTTGGTTGTTGATGGTCCTGATTGTTCATATATGAAGACACAATATATAACTCTCAATCATGATTTTTATGCTAATCTTACAAATTTGTCTGGGTTTCACCGTGTCGGTAATACTGCATTGCATCCATTTATGATGGCTGATTCCAGAGAAGAAAGTATACTAAAGTTTATTGAAAAAATAGCTTCACAACCTTTTACCAAAGTTATAGGTATAACTCCTATGCCGATGGCAGCTGTTACAGCCGTAGATTATAAGAGGTTATTAAATAAGATATCTACAAAGTATAAAAAGCCCACCTTTGAATTCAAAAATAAATCATTATCAGGGGATTGGATGGATGGATACTCTGAATTTGCTAAAGTGTTGGCCTCTGAAATGACGTTTAAAAGACGCTTAAGAGGTAGTAAGTCGATAGGGATTATTGGATACCTATTTGATAGGAATGAATATGATAATTTTGCAAATATTTCGGAGTTAAGAAGGATTTTTGGTGAGATAGGTGTTGATATCTCTTCAATTTGGTTTTCTGGTGGCAGTTATGATGATCTGTGCTCTATATCGAACTCATCCCTCTTGATATCTTTTGGTTACATGGAAGAGGCCGCTAAAATTATTTCTGAAAGACTGAAGATACCTTTGATGAAAGCTGATTATCCGATTGGATTTGAACAGACAGCAAAGTTAATTAGAGATGTGGCTGATTATTTTAGGATAAAAAGTGTGAATAGAGTAATAGAGAATGAAATAAGAACAGTAGTTAGACGGATTGAGCCATTAGTGGAGCAGCACTTTTTGGGATTGAATGTTGTTTATTGTGGTGATCCAATTATTTTTATGCCTCTAAAAAAATCACTTGAGTTGTTAGGTGCTAACTTCAGCCAAGTTGTGATATCTAATACTCTTGATAAAAAGAGATATTTAGAGCAATTCGATGGTGATATATTGTTTGAACCAACTATAAATAAAATAATTGATATCTGTATAAGGCTTGCTAAGACTGATAAGATTGATTTGTACGTTGGCAATAGTGATGCAAGCTCATATTTTATTGCCTCGGGTAAAGCCACTGTTGAGTTAGGATTCCCGTCTTATTTTTCTCATAGTATATATGATGAGCCATACTTGGGATTTAGAGGGTTTTTATCTTTAATCAACAGGATTGTAAAAGAGCTACGTTATCATGAAGTAAGGACGGTTTATCAAGGGTTTTTTTATATGTAAGAGAAGTTTGACGTCGGGGTGGGTAAGTTAAGATTATGTTTATGAATTTTAAAAGCACTCATCTCAAGGTTATTGTTTTTTGATTTTATTCCTGTAAAATTTATATTCTTTCCCATGAGTTCTTGCTTACTAGACAAGCGAGCTTAATCAAGATGTCCACCAGACAAATTTGATTTATTATACTATTACTAAAAAATTGGTATCTTTCCATGTATGATTAGGTTGGTATCGATGAGTAATGTTGGGTGCGTCTTTTATATCAACCTACGGTTGTTACAGTGTATGATAAGGTCTTGGAGCAATAGGTTTTGAGTGCTAATTTGAGATAGGGTATTTTGAGATTGTTTTGCTTAAAATATTTTAATTCACAAAAGATTTTTGAGATGAAAAGACGCGTTTTTTCTCAATTTCTTCAAAATGAGGGTTATGATTTAATATGGAATCTTCTAAGAAGAAACATGACATTTAAAGAGCTTAAGAAGAGTATGGAAGTTTGGATAATAATTAGCGAATCTGAAAATAGGGACCCACTGCCATATATTTCTATGGAGTGTGAGATGCCACAATAGCAGTAGAAAGTATTGTTTAATTGGTTGACAAATAAATATAATTATGCAAAATTGCTAAAAATTTGACGAGAGTCAAAATTCGTTTTATAAATAGACTTGTATGATAAGAGGTAGAATGCCTATGAAGAGCAAGAAAAGCAATCTTACAAAAATTAGAGAAGAGATGATGTTGAGTAAGTCAGAATTGGCGAGGAGGGCGGGTGTCTCTCCTATAACTATTGATAGGATCGAGAATGGGATGGAGTGTAGGTTGGACACAAAGAGAAAGATTATACTTGCATTGGGGTTAAAATTGTCAGATAGGGATAAGGTGTTTGGTCCTTTAGAAGAGGATAAGAAAGATTTACAAAATGATAAGGAAAAAATATTAGATAAGTGAGGAGAAAATGTTATTTGGTAAATCGAAAGATGTAATTGGATTGGATATCGGTAGTTCATGTGTGAAGGTAATTCAACTAAAGGAAGGGAAGCATGGATATTCGCTTGTCAACTTTGGAATGATTGCGCTTCCACCTGAGACGATTGTAGATAATGCTATAATGAATTCAGCTGCCGTTGTAGAGGTTATAAAAGAGCTTTTAAATTCTACTAAAATCAAAGAAAAAAATGTTGTGATGGGGTTGTCAGGCCATTCTGTCATTATAAAGAAGATAACACTTCCCTCTATGTCTCAGGAGCAGTTGGAAGAGGCTATTCACTGGGAGGCAGAGCAATACATCCCATTTGATATAAATGATGTAAATATGGATGTTACAATAATAAATCCGCATTCAACTGTAGCAGGTCAAATGGATGTTTTGCTTGTGGCTGCTAAAAAAGAGATGGTCCAGGATTATGTCTCCATCGCAGCTGAGGCGGGGCTTGTACCGGTGGTAATAGATGTGGATGTCTTTGCGTTGCAAAATATGTTTGAGATTAATTATGAGATGGTTCCTGGGGAAACCATTGTGTTATGTAATGTGGGAGCTGCCAATACTAATTTGAATATTATTAATAATGGGATATCACTTTTTACTAGGGACCTAACTGTTGGTGGGAATATGATTACTGAGGAGATTATGAAGGGATTGAATGTATCTTTTGAAGAGGCAGAGGCATTAAAAGTGGGTGGACAGACTACTGCCGATGGAGATTCAGTAATTCCTCAGGAGGTGGATAAGATCATTCAATCTGTGTCTGATATGATTGTTAATGAGATTCAACGATCAATAGACTTTTATACAGCTACGACAGCTGATTCTTCAATAAGTAGGATATATCTATGCGGTGGTTGTGCAAAAATTGCTTCTATTCTTAGAATCTTAGAGGCTAGGCTTAATATACCTGTTGAATTAATTAATCCGTTTAGAAATATTGAAATAGATGAAAGGAGATTTGATACAGAATATATTCAAAATATAGCTCCATTAGCGTCAATAGCTGTTGGTCTTGGTATAAGGAGACCCAATGATAAGTAGGTTAGGAGTCCAAGATGATTAAAATAAATTTATTACAAGTAAAGGCTGAAAAAAAGAAGCAAACAGGTCAGCAACAAGTAATACTCTTTGCTCTTATCCTTGCGGTTGAGATAGTAATTCTAGGTATACTTTTTGGGTCTGTTTCTGCAGCAAAGAAATCGCTTGTGCAAAAGGTGGCATATTATAATAGTGAAATTCAAAAGTTAGATCAGATTATAGGTGAGGTTAATCAGTATAAGGAGATTCAGACAACACTTAAGGCAAAGTTAAATGTCATAGAGGAGTTGAAAAAAGGTAGGTCTGGTCCCATCAAGGTACTAGATGAACTTGCGCAGAAAACACCAAAAAAGTTGTGGCTTATTAAATTCGAAGAGAAGGGGAGGAATGCAGTTATAGTGGGTGAGGCATCAAGTGATGAGGATATTGCAGTATTTTTGGCAGATCTTGAGAGATCTAAGTATTTTACCCAGGTCCGTCTTAAGTTTACGAAGGCGGCCGAGAGAGAAGGTAATGTTGTAAAACAATTTGAAATAGAATGTGTGGTGAACTATGCAATTTAAAAGTTTAGACAAAGATAAATTTTTAGAGTTAGTAATCAACACACCATGGCAAAAGAAATTGCTTGTTCTAGGTGGGATAATAGTTGGAATTGCTGTCTTGTTTTATTTTCTCTTGATCAGTCCGACTCTTAAAGATATTAACAAGTTGAAGAATCAGATCAAAAGTCTTGAGGCAACGTACAATGAGAAACAAAGTATAGCAAATGACCTTGCTTCTTTCAGAAGGGAAGTCGAGAGGCTCAATCAGGAACTGAAAGATGCATTAACATTATTACCAAACTCTGCTGAGATACCAGAGCTCTTGTCAAGGTTGTCGGAGGTTTTAGAGAAGTCTGGACTCAGAATGGAAGTTTTTGAACTGGGTATGGAAACCCCTGCTGGTTTTTATGCTAGAGTCCCTATAAAGATTGAAGTTTCGGGTTCTTTTCACGAGATCTTAGTCTTCTTTGATAAGGTATCTAAATTACCAAGAATAATAAACATATCAGATATAACATTTAAGGATCCGACGTTTAAGAATCAAAAGATGATTTTAAAAGCCGAATTTTTGGCTACAACATTTAGATTTATAGAGGCTCAGCAGCAGCCTCAACAAGGTCAGGCTGGTGCTGTTCCTGTTATAACAAAATAGAGGTTATCTAATGAGATACATATTCACATTGTTTACTTTGGTAATCTTCTCAGTTTTCATGGGTTGTTCAGGTAAGGGTGGTGGAGGTCCGGTTGTCACCCCTCAACAATCAGCTCGGGTAGAGATTGATGCAGGTTCACAGGCAGATGCGCAAGTAGTAGAAGAAGAGGCTTATGTTTATACACCTGTCGGTAAAAGAGATCCATTTAGACCATTCTTTATGGACATAAAAGTCTCAAAAAGAGCTGAAGATAGGACTACGCCTTTAACTGAGCTCGAAACATACGATATAGAACAGCTTAGACTTACTTCTATTATTAGTGGTATTGAGCAACCCATGGCGATGGTAGAAGATCCCACTGGCAAGGGTCATACTCTTGTTGTTGGGACTCTGATTGGTAAAAATGGTGGGAGGGTTGCTAGAATAAAGAGAGATGAGGTTATAATAGAAGAGGAATTTATAGATAGTGAAGGTAAGAGGATTGTGTCAAAAGTTGTTTTGAAATTGCCAGAGGAAAAATCAACCAATAGATAAAAGGAGATTATGTTATGTATAAAAGAAGTTTTTTAAATTTAGTAATTTTCCTCATCATTGTTTGTGGAGCCTATTTCGCATATGGCGAGTCAAATGGTTATGATGACATATCACAGATAATACCGCTTAAGGATGTTAGTTTGAAGAAAGAGGGCAGGTCAATTAAAATTCATATTAATATTGGTGCAGTGGTCCCATACTATGTGACCCTTGTAGAGAATCCCAAAAGGCTTGTTGTAGATCTCGAGAAGGTTAGAATAAATAGAGGATTGAAAGAGAAGAAATTTTTTAATACTCCTATTGAAAGGATGAGAATAGGTAGACATCAGACATTTACTAGGCTTGTGTTTGATTTAGGTAAAAGTATTGAATATTCCAGTTTCTCGACAACTGTTGATAAAGGGAATATTACTATACTCTTAGAGCCTGTGGGAGAAAAGGAAAAGAAGATAAAGATTGAACCTGTTGTTAATGTAATGGCAAAAGTTAAGGAGAAGGAAGAACTCAAGGAGGGATCTTCTAATGCTAGTTTACAATCGATTGATAATAAAAGTCAGAATGCATCCACAGCCCTTATAATGGAAACTAGCCAGGAGAAGGGTGGTGATTCACTTGTTCAGAAGTCTGAGTCAAAGGTGGTGACCAAATTGATAGATGGTATTACCAAAGGTGCGGAGATTTCGAAAGATGAGAGTTCAAAAATAAAATTAACTGGAATTAATGTAAGACAATACAATGGTTATTCAAGGATAGTAATATCTTTTGATAGTGATGTTAGGGTGAATCATAATGTAATAGAGGTGGGGGAGAAAGAGGTTCAACTGAAGTTTGATAGGTGTATAGTTTCAGAAAGTGTTATGCCGGTTATAGACAAGGTAGAGAGGTTCGGGCCAATTTCGATGATTCGAGTAGTAAAGGATAAGAATGAAGGTGGTTGTTCTATCTCTGTGTATATGAAAGAAAGGGTTCCTCAGCATTTGGTTAGAGAAAATAAAAATGTGAATTGGGATTTTTTCCATGTCGAAAAACCACAGGAAATAAAATTTTCAGAAGAGATGGTGGCTAGTGAAGAAAAGGGTGAGGCTTCAGAGAAGTATGAGGATTATGAATCTAAAAAAACATATAAGGGTAAAAGAATTAGTATGGATTTTAAGGATGCCAATATTCACAATATCCTAAGGCTTATCTCAGAGGTTGCAAAGATCAATATAGTTACAAGTGATGATGTTAAAGGAAATGTTACGGTTACACTTAGAAATGTCCCATGGGATCAGGCGCTTGAGATTATTTTGAAGACTAAAGGGCTTGGAATGAAAAAGGTAGGAAACATAATAAGGGTAGCCCCTGTGGAGGTTTTCCAGAAAGAGGCAGAGGCGGAAATGGCAAAGAAGAAGGCACTAGAGGCGCTTGAACCTCTCAAGGTTAGATTAATACCCGTTAATTATGGATATGCAAAGGATATTGTGGCACAGGTAAAGGATGTGCTATCGGATAGAGGAACTATCAATATAGATGAGAGGACGAATGTAATTATTATAAAGGATAAGATTGAGAATATAATAAAGGCAGAGGGGCTTATTAGGAGTCTGGACACCCAAACCCCTCAGGTTTTGATTGAGGCAAGAATTGTCGAAGCCAATACATCATTTATAAGGGATATTGGTATTCAATGGGGAGGTAATATGGTATTTGCTCCTCAATATGGAAATCCAACTGGTCTGACCTTCCCTAATGTTGTGGGAATTAACGGTGGAGCTGATGATGCTAGAACTATGAACCAATTTAGTGGTGTTCAGAATCCGGCAGGTTTTGCTGTAAATATGCCAGCACCGGTTGGCGCAGGTGCCGGTGGTGCAATAGGGTTTATCCTTGGGAATGCAAGCGGCTCAGCGAATTTAAACCTGAGATTATCTGCTCTTGAAAATACAGGACATGTCAAAATATTGAGTGCACCTCGTGTGACTACGCTTGATAATAAAGAGGCGAAGATATCATCCGGTGTATCTATTCCTATATCTCAGGTTTCTGCTGCTGGTGTTATGACAGTTTTTGTCGATGCTAAACTTGAACTTGCTGTTACTCCTCATGTGACTCAAGATGGCTCAATTATGTTAAAGATAGTTACTACAAAAAATGAACCTGATTTCTCGCGAACTGGTGCCCAAGGTGACCCAACAATCTTGAAGAAAGAGGCGTTTACTCAGGTCCTGGTTAAAGATGGGGATACAACCGTTATTGGAGGTATATATACGAGAAGACAGTCTGAAGAGTTTGCAAAGGTTCCGTTGTTATCTAATATCCCAGTTTTGGGATGGTTATTTAAGAAAAAGAAGAGCGCGGATGAAAGGACAGAGTTGCTTATATTTATTACACCACGTATAGTTAATAGGGCTGAGGCAATAATGCAACAAAAGAGCTAATTTTGAGGAGGATTGAGATTATGAGAAAATATATTTTACTTTTTGCCATGTTGAGCATAGTGACGACCTGCGGACCGGAGGATTATTATCTTGTGATTTCTGGTATTAGACCCCCTGAAGATGATTGCACATATAAGCCTGGAGAACTATTTCGGGCATGGGGTGTAGCTGATGCCTCATTGATAACTACGGCTCATAACTATGGTTATGTAGCTGGTGTTCAGGTCCAGAATAGGATGTTAAATACCAAGGATGTGACTAAAAAGCCTGGAGCAATGGATGAGCTCCCAATGAGGACAGATGCTAATACAGTTGTTGTTAAAAAGGCAGTGGTAGAATTAAGAGGTGTAGTTGCAAGTAAGAATACTACTACGACAACAAAATACAAAAGCACATATTCGATGGAGATATCTGAGACTGTTGTTCCTTCTGCGGGAGATGAGAAAACACCAGGGGTAGCTATCGTGTTGTTTTCCCTTATACCCAAAGAAAAGTTAATTGAGTTGGAAGAAGGAGTTAAGATGCCTGAATGGCCAACCGATCCCTCAACTTATGTGGATTTAATTGCTGAGTTTTATTTAGAAGGTGAGACACTGGGGGGGGTTCCTGTGAAAACAAATGTATTTAATTTTTATGTAAGGGTATGTTATGGATGCCTAAACTTTCTTGGTAATAAAACTATTGCAGATTGTGTAATGGATGCTCGTTGTAAACTTGTAGGTGGTACATGTGTTCCTGGACAGGATGGTTATATAGCGTGTGTTTGCCAGTAGAAAATGTCCGAAAATGAAGGGAAAAAAAATATTTCTTCTATTGGAATAATTAAGAAGTTGGGAAGAGACCTTTCGAAGGAAGATAACCAGATAGGTGTTGAGGCGGATATCCCTATAGAAGAGGAGGTATCGAGAGGGGTAGATATCGCAGAGGGACTCAAAGTAAATGAGGGGATTACAACACCAAGTACAAGAGAAAGGTCTCAAGCATCGGGAGGAGCAGGTATAAAAGATGGTAAGGTGAATGTTTTTAATATATCCTCAGGAAAGATAATGGAGAGAGGACTAGTGCAGGAGGAAGTGGGCGACCAGCATAAAACAACAGTTGATGCAGTAAAAAGTAAAGAGAAGATATTTGTTGATAGGAATAGTAAGAAGGATTTTTCTTCTGAGAAAAGTCAGAGTGAAAAGTTCAGTATTTTGATAATAGGTATAGTAGTTTTGCTTATTTTACTTTCATTTTTTCTGTTTAAATCTGTTTGTACAGATTAAGTTTAGAATATATTTTACTCCTTAGTTGTAACAATGCAAAAGCAATTACGTAGTTAATCTTGATAGCCGCTTTTCTATCTGTTAATGATGTAGTTTGATCTCTTGGGGGGAGATATTGTCTTTTTCTTTTTGAGAAAGTTTTCAAATAAATCTCTTATCAATGTTTGCGACACTATTATATCCTCGCCATTTTTGAATGTGTTAAATCCGTCACCGCCTGCATATAGAAAATCGTTTGTTAGAACTGTAAATTTATCATTATTTTTAATCTCTTTGCCATTTCTTACCATTTTTACTATCCTTTCCCCAACTCCTTTTGAGTAATCTACATATACCGTTAATCCACTTATTCCAAGTAAATCGTCAATCTCGCCTGATGAGGCACTCATCTCTAAAATGTCTTTCAATTGAGACCCTGTTAGTCTCATTGAGACGATTGTATTATCAAATGGTATAATTTCATATACTCTGCCATAGGTTACTACTCCTTTTTTAATGCCTGATCTTATACCTCCCGTATTGTATATGGCGATATCAGCATTTATGCTTTGATATGTAAGCATAGCCTCAGTTATTATCTGACCAAGTGGTAATGAATCACCAGATATTATATCAATGTCTTCTGTGGCTGTGCATATGATGTCCTTTTTTATTCTTTCCACAGAGATTATGTATGGTGCGAGTATTTTTGTAACCTCTTTGTCTGGTTTGATATTTATAATCTCATTGTTTGTAGAAATAGTCTCCGTGAAGTATACGGGCGAAGTTACCTTTGTTTTTTCAGCAATTAGCTTACCATTTTGTTCATTGAAAAACAGGTCTACTCTCCCATATGATTTTCCGTATGCCCCTGGCTGGACAATCTTTATTCCATTTAAAGTCGAGACTAGAGGCATATGGTTATGACCACCTAAAATTATTGAGATCTCATCAGAATTGAAGTGCCTTGCAATATCGAATATCTCACCATAGCATTCGTTCTTTGTATTGCATTTGCCACCGGTGTGAGATAAAATTATGACAGTGTTTACATTTTTTTCTCTGATTTCTGGTAGTAGATCCTTTATTTCTTTGATAGGGTCAGAAAAGTATAATCCTTTTATGTTGTTTGGGTGTGTAGTTATGGGGGTGGATGTAGTAGTTATACCTATTATTCCAATTTTCACTCCCTTTCTTTCAACAATGGTGTACTTTTTTAGGTTGGTTAGACTGAAATGCCTTCCACTCTCTTTGTAATATATATTTGCAGCGACAAAAGGAAAATTAGCACCCAGAATCCTTCTCTTTAATGTGCCCTGAATGTCTTTAGTTATTTCGTCATAACCAAAATCCCATTCGTGATTTCCTATAGTTGCAGCATCATAATTTAAATAATTGTAGAACTCTATTACTGCTTTGCCTTTTGAGAGATTAGATATTATAGAGCCTTGTAGCATGTCTCCGCTATCCAATAGAATTAGATTGTCAGGATAATTTTCTCTAAGATATTTAATATGAGCAGATATCAACTCTATTCCACCGGACAACCTGTCATTGATTTCTTTGGTGGGTCTTGACTCGAAAGAACCATGAAAGTCTGATGTGTGAATAATTACGATGTGTTGTGAGTAAATAAGAGATTGACTTGAAATTAGGAGAGTAAGAAGGTAAAATATATATCTGGTGAACCTCATTAGGAGGAAAGGATATCACATGTTTAAAATAAATAGAAGAAAATTTTTGAAATATTCTACAATTTTCTCCGGCGGAATTGTTTGTAGTCAACTGTTGAAATCAACATTTAGTAATGAACTCTTTGCAAAGAGTTTTGAGCCGAATTTATATGAGGCGTCATTTTATGAAAGGATTGGAAATGGTCAGGTTAGGTGCCTGATATGTCCTCAAAAATGTGAGGTGAATAATGGTGGTAGAGGGTTTTGTGGAGTAAGGGAGAATAAAGGAGGCAAATATTATCTTATTGTTCATTCACGACCGTGTTCGATAAACGTAGATCCAATAGAGAAAAAACCGCTATTTCATTATTTACCTGGTGAGAAATCATTTTCAATTGCAACCGCTGGGTGTAATATTGCATGTAAATTTTGCCAAAATTGGGAAATTTCTCAATACAGGCCGGAGCAGGTGCCATATGTAAAGGCGACACCATCTGATATTGCAGAAATGGCTGTAGAGAAGGCTTGCAAGACGATAGCTTATACCTATACAGAACCTGTAGTCTTCTATGAGTTTATGAGGGATACAGCTATTGAAGGGAATAAAAGGGGTATAAAAAGCGTCGTAATTACTAATGCCTTTATTAATGAAAAGCCTTTAATTGAACTTACAAAAATTGTTGGGGCAATTAAGGTTGATTTTAAGGCATTTAGCGATGATTTTTATAGGAATATATGTAATGGTGAGTTGAAGCCTGTGTTGAGATCAATGGAAATTATAAAAAAGCAGGGTGTGCACTTAGAAATAGTTCACCTTACAATTCCAACATTAAATGACTCAGATAAAGAGATTAGAGAGATGTCTAAGTGGATAAAACAAAATTTGGGTGAATATGTCCCAGTGCACTTTACCCGCTTTCATCCGACTTATAAGATGAGGAATCTTCCTCCTACTCCTGTGTCTACTCTAACAAGGGCGAGAGAGATAGCCATCTCAGAAGGTTTAAAGTATGTCTATACCGGTAATCTCCCGGGTAATGATGGCGAAAATACATATTGTCACAAATGTGGAAAACTACTTATAAAACGTCTTGGATTTTACATTAGAGAGAATAAAATAAAAGCTGGATGTTGTTCTTTTTGTGGAACAAGAATACCAGGGGTGTTTACATAATAGAATATATCTATTAGTATTCTTCGAATATCTTTGTAGAGGTTCCTACCTATCTCTCAAAGTTTTGACAATCTGTGGTTTATGGTGCGGAGCTATTGTATGTATCTTGTGGGTGGGGTCTAACTAAAAAACGATGAAGAGAATCCTTTGATGTGTTTTTAAAATATCTTATCTTAGATGTATCACACACTTATAGGAAATAAAATTTTAAATGTCATATTAAATTTAAATTTTGGTTGTAGTGTTTCTAATTGAATTATTAACAAATATATGATTAAGGTTTTTGAACATCCTGAGTGGAGGTTTTAATCTATGAAAGAGATCTTAAAGAAGATAAAGAATAGATCGATTGTTATTGGAGTAATAGGCTTGGGGTATGTTGGGCTACCGCTTTGTAATGTGTTCCTGAAGAATAAAGTCAGGGTTATAGGATTTGACATAGATAAAGAGAAGATTGATTTGTTAAAAAAGGGGAAGATTTATATAAAGCATCTCCAGAATATTAGTATAAAAGAGTATGTGGATGAGGGTAGATTCGTCCCAACAAATGATTTTTCGAAGATAAAGATGGTCGATCATGTTGCTATATGTGTCCCTACGCCACTTAATAAGAATCGTGAACCTGATATATCTTTTATTAGGAATACGGTCAAGTCTATAATTCCGTATCTTCATGAAGATATGTGCATTTCTCTCGAGAGCACTACATATCCAGGAACCACTGTAGAAGAGATTGTGGTTCCTCTTGAAACATTGGGGTATAAGGTGGGGAAGGAGATCTTTGTTGCATTTTCACCTGAGCGTGAAGACCCGGGGAATAAAACATTTCATACGGCTGATATTCCAAAGGTGGTTGGAGGTCATACGAAAAACTGTACTTTGGTTGCTTCCAAGGTATACGAAATCGGTTTCCATAAAGTTGTGGTTGTTTCCGACACTCGTGTTGCAGAGATGACCAAGATATTAGAAAATACCTATCGTGGAGTCAATATTGCCCTTGTTAATGAATTAAAGATAGTATGTCAGAAGATGGGTATAGATATATGGGAGGTGATAAAAGCAGCATCTACGAAGCCCTTTGGTTTTCAACCATTTTATCCTGGTCCAGGACTTGGAGGGCATTGTATACCCATTGATCCATTTTACCTTACATGGAAGGCTCGCGAATTTGAGGTAGCGACGCGGTTTATTGAGCTATCAGGAGAGATTAATACATCGATGCCATATTATGTTGTTGAAAAGACTGCTGAGGTCCTAAATTTCTATCAAAAGCCACTTAATGGTAGTAAGATACTCATACTTGGAGTTGCATATAAGAAGGATATAGATGATATGAGAGAATCACCTGCTATCAGAATAATAGAGATACTTAAAGATAAGGGGGCTAAAGTCTTTTATCATGATGATTTTTTCCCTGTTTTCCCAAAACTTAGGGCACATAAAATAAATATGAAGTCGAGTAAGTTGTCTAAGAGATTCTTGAATTCCTTAGATGCTGCTATTATAACTACAGATCATTCACATTTGGATTATGAGTTCATAGCAAAAAATGTTCGTATTTTAATTGATACCCGCAATGCGACTGATAAATTTAGACATAAATACAAAAATATTTATATGGCATAAATTTGTATAATTATATGAAAGTATTGGGTTTTCTTTTAGCATCTTTTCTTTTTCTTTCTTGTATATATATGGTTTCGTCTGAAAGAATTTGTGCGTTTACTGAGCATAGTGGTCAGATAATGTCTTTGCAAGATGGATTTTTTGCCTTTAATATTCGTAGATATTATAAAGATAAGAATGAAAAACTTGTGGTAAGATACTTTAATAGGAACGGTAGACAGTTGTGTATAAATGAGGTTGAGTATCCATTTTCTTTCTATAATTTTCTTATAAGAGAGAAAAATAGCAATAGTGTTTACATTACCTCGCAAAATCGCAGGGATGGTAGAGAAAACTTGATTTTGGAAATTTCTAATAATTGTGCCAAAATAAATGAGTTTAGGATGAGTTCAGAGAACTATGAGACTATTGCAGATATTCAGGTCTATGAAGATCAAATCTATGTATGTGGTTGGATAGAGAATAGAGAAAGGCAAGTTTTTTCTCAATTATCTGATTCTAAGAGATCTGAAAACAAGATAATGATTGAACACGATATGTTTTTTGCGACATACGATCATAACTTTACTGAAAAGTATCGGGTAATAACCCAAAATGGCAATAGTGCTAAATACGCCTTTTCAATTGCACCAACCTCAGATGGAGATAGGGTATTTTATAGTGGTTCTATCATAGAGGTTGGAGTTGATTCAGAGAAAGGGCAATTGTTGAAATCGATGAAGTTGTTTTTGTATAAAGATGGTGGGAGAAAGGCTCAGGTAGGTATAATTGATGGGGTGGAATATTCAACTAATTATGATCTTATACCTTTTTTTCTAAAGGAATATAATAATGCTGCCCTAATACTAGTCTCAATGGGCAGGAATAATGCAAACGATATTCTTGCTATTTCCGTGATTGATAAGGGAAGCCTGAGTGCAAATACATATTTATATCCATTCTTAAAAGGTTATTTACCTTTTTATCCGGTATTGGTTAAGGATGAGAGGATCTATCTAAGATTTTTAGATGTAAGACGTGGTAGTATAGACTTATTGTGTATTGTGGATCTTAGGGCAAATAAGATTACCGAAATATGGTTAAAGGGAGCTGACAAGATAGCTTTTGAATTAAATGGTGGTGAGTTGACACTTTATTATTCAGTGGTTGTTAGA
Organism: Deltaproteobacteria bacterium; assembly: GCA_026416535.1. Lineage (GTDB taxonomy): Bacteria > Myxococcota > SpSt-1050 > SpSt-1050 > SpSt-1050 > SpSt-1050. Next base: position 39,228 of record JAOAFA010000050.1, on the reverse strand, counting down.
CCATGTGGTGAATCCATTTATAAGGCTTATAATATGTTGCTTGAGGAATTATTCAAAGATAAAATTGCAAAGCCAGCAATGATAGATGAGATAAGATTCAGGATGATAGAACCAATTAAAAATATAAAAAACTTTTGATTGACAGTGTTTTTTAGGGCTTGATCTTCTTTTTGAGTCCCCATAGATATTTTAAATATACCTCTTTGGCACTGTAAAAAGCCAAGTAAAGGCCTATATATCCATCTAAAAAGCCAAGTAGTATAATGTATTCTTTTATAAACCTTATGATGGGATTAAAAATAACAAAGACAATAATTAAAAAGATGTTGATTTTGGTTTTATCTTGAGATGCAAGTTTAGCATTTCTACTTGCCCTTAGCTTTATGTCTCCTAAACATTCATAAGGGGTGTGAATAATGAAGTTATTTAGTCTACCAATGTTTTTGGCATTAATTATTTTTTCATGGACTGATTCTCTCCCATATTTATGGAATTTCTTGAATAATCTAATGTGTAGTTCATTCTTGTGTCTTCCATATCTTATCTCTTTGGTCTCAAAATAGGTCTTAAATGGGATAAGATAAGCATCGTGTTTATTTTCTTTTATAATGGCTTGTATTTCTTTGGCAGTTTCATATGGGAGATACTCATCTGCATCAATGTTCAAAATCCATTGATTTTTGCATTGGTTTTTTGCGAATTCCTTTTTTTCTGAAAAGGTGGTGAACTCCTTTTGAATAATCTTTGCTCCCATCTCTCTTGCAATCTCGAGAGTTTTGTCTGTGCTGTTTGAGTCAACAATTATAATTTCGTCAACAAAAGATAAGGAGGAGAGACATCTTTTTAAAAACTTCTCCGAATTGTGAGTAATAACAAAGGCTGAGATCATAACTCTTTGATTTTCTGGATTATGTCTGTTGTTGAATTGAGTTTTTTATCTCCAATGAGGATAGTCTTGATACCATGTCTTTGGGTCAGATTTTTTTCCGGTAATTGTATATTTTTGTATTCTCCGCCTTTTATGTGGAAAGTAGGTTTTATTATTTTGAGGGTTTTGGATGCTGTCCTCTCATCAAAGATGGTTACATAGTCAACGTATTCAATTGCTGAGATTATCTTTATTCTCTCATCTTGATTGAGAATGGGTCTACTTTTGCCCTTGATTTTCTTTGTAGAACTGTCTGAATTAAGAGCTACTATTAATATGTCACAAAACTTTTTGGACTCCATCATAATTTGGATGTGACCTGAGTGAAGTAGGTCAAAAACTCCGTTTATTAGTCCTACTTTAAATCCGCTTTTCCTTAGCTTTCTAACAATCTTAGAAAGAATTTCTCTTTCTCTATATTTTTTTTCCATTAATGACCCTAATAATTTCATCTCTACTAACTGGTACTGTTCCCCTTTTTTGAACCTTTATACCACCAGCTATGTTTGCAAATTGGGCTGCTTTCTCACTCTGAATCCCTGCGGATAGGGCAAGAGCGAATGCGGCTAATACTGTATCACCAGCACCTGTCACATCAGCAACCTCTATATTTCCGAAGGCGGGGTATGATAAATATTTATTGTTGTCTCCTAATATAGCAATTCCCTCTCTCCCTTTTTTAAGTAATATATATTTAGCGTTGGTATGTTTTTTAAGTCTTTTGGTCGCTTTCTCAAGTTCTCTATCTGTCTGGACAAATCTACCGTAAAATTGGGAGATCTCATTGATGTTTGGAGTTAGAGCTGTTATGTTTTTAAAGCTCTTAAAATTGAATCTTGAATCAACGATTACTTTTTTTCTAGAGGCAATCTTGAGAATCCATCTTATAAAATCCTTTGTGAATAGACCTTCTCCATAATCTGATAGCACGATAGTGTCAAATAGGTTTATAGCCTTTGAAATGTTTTCTTTGATTGACATGTAAATGTTTGGGGGGTAATCGTTATTTATCCCTTTATCTAATCTGAATATCTGCTGCATAGCGGTGTTAATGTCGCCAGCCAGGACCCTTGTTTTTATGACAGTCTGGATATTGGCTGTAAGGATTAAATCGGTTGATACTGAGTTGCTTTGAAAAATTTTAATAAGTTCTGTTCCATAGGAATCTATTCCTATAACCCCTACTAGGGATACCTTCCCACCCAGTGAGGCAATGTTCATAGCTACATTACCTGCACCCCCTGGTTTTACTTCAGAAGATTTGTATCTTATTATAGGGATTGGAGCTTCTCTAGATAGCCTATATGTATTACCAAATATGTATTCGTCTGCAATTATATCTCCGATTACCAATAACTTTTGACCGTTGATATGGTTTAGTATTGATTGGATAACGTTTTTTATCACCATATTCTTAGTTCACTTACACTATGAATCTTGTTTTTTTCTAAGTATGACATCAGATCTTTTAGGATTTCATAGGCTGATAACGGATTTGTAAAATTGGCGGTTCCTATCTGGACCGCAGTTGCACCAGCCATAAAAAATTCAACCGCATCTTTATAGCTCATAATTCCACCACATCCAATGACAGGTATCCCAACTTCCTTTGCGACTTGATATACAACCCTTAGTGCAATTGGTTTGATCGCCGGCCCAGAAAGACCACCATATAAATTGTTGAAGAAGAATGTCTTTTTCTCTACATCTATTAAGAGTGATTGAATTGTATTTATGCATGTAATAGCATCAATACCTTCGTTACGGCATATCTTTGCGATTTCTATATATGGTAGATCAGGTGATACCTTAATTATAATTGGTTTAGGGAATATATCTCTCAATCGTCTTGTGAGATCTTTTATTAGATTAATATCTTTTCCAAAACTAAGGCCTCCTGCTTTAACATTGGGACAGGATATGTTTACCTCGATTGCGTCAACCCTTGGAAGCTCACTTAACTTTTCTGCGAGATATAGATATTCATCTAAATCGGAACCCAATATATTGACAATGTATGCAGTATTTATAGTCTTTATCATGGGAAGTATCTTTTCTAAGAATTCTGATATACCTGGATTTTCGAGTCCTATTGAGTTTATGATACCCCCATCAATCTCCGCAATCCTATTTCCGTAATTTCCGCGTCTTGGTTCTTTTGAAATACCTTTACAGACTATGGCCCCCAAAACAGATGTGTCATAGTATTCCATGAATTCATAGCCAAAGCCAAAAGTCCCGGAGGCACTCATAATAGGATTTTTTAACCTTAGTGTTGATATATCTACTTTTAATTCATTCATTTGCAATAAATCTCCTCGGCATCAAAAACAGGACCTTCTTTACATACGTGAAATAATTGTCCACCTGTTGATTCTACTGTGCAGCCTAGACATACCCCGCTACCACAGGCAATGTGAGATTCAAGGCTTATGTATGTTTTTATTTTATGACTTAGTGAGACTTCGCAGACCTTTTCCATCATAATGTCAGGACCGCATACATAGCACACAGCATTATTACCCTGGTCATGGAATAGTAGATTGTCTTTTAAACTTGATGTATAAGTATTGATGGCACTTTTGAAAAGATCTGTGATAAGTCCCTTTTTTCCTCTCTTACCATCTTCTGTTGATATAAATAATTTATTGCTCATATTTCTTAATCTTAGTATGTGTATTAGTTCTTCTGATTTTTTAACTCCATAGAAAAAGTGAATCTCATATCTTTTTTCAAAAAGTTTCGTAGCCAGGAAAAAGAGAGGAGCAATGCCTCTTCCACCGGCGACCAAAATTGCAGTTTTCTTGTTTTCAAATGTAGGAAATGAGTTGCCTATTGGTCCCCATAGGCTAACGTAATCTCCTCTCTTTAGTTCGGATAGGTTTTTTGTTCCTTTGCCTACGATTTTAAATAGAAATTCAATATAGCCTTTTTTTAGGATTCGAAAAAAGTTATGAACTGATATTGGTCTTCCAAGTAAAGTATTGTGGGGTTTTAACATAAAAAATTGCCCTGGCATAGGGATCTCCATTTGATTATCGTAGGAAAGTGTGAGGGAAACGTAATTGGCTTTATAGTGTCTAACATGGACAACTTTTAACTGATTATATTTTGTCATATATATATAATTCCATTACAATGGCATCTTCATCGTTGTCAACATAATATTTCTCTCTAATTCCGGCTTCCTTAAAACCAAATTTTTTATAAAAATTTATTGCACCTATATTAGATATCCTTACTTCAAGGGTAATAAGATGTTTTTTCTTATCTTTGGCATACTTTATCATTTCTCCCAATAACATGGAGCCTATGTTCATCCTTCTAAATTGAGGTCTCACGGCTATATTAATAAGATGTATTTCATAGGGAATGTCCCAATATATGATGAAACCTGCGGGAGAGTTTTCCTTTTTTGCGATAAAGAATCTTGAATATGGATTATTAAGCTCTGATTCAAATGTCTCTTTCTTCCATGGATGTTTAAATGATTCATTTTCTATCAAAACTATATCATCTATATCGTTTTTGGTAACCCTTTTGAAGAAAATGGTATTAGTTGTTTCTACGATCATTTTGGTATGTATAAATATCTTATTCTGTAACGGTTTTTTAGTTCTTCGAGATATTGTGCGGCATTTAATTTTCTCTTTTCTGATTTGAGTGCGTTTAAATATTTGTTGTATGTCTCTGTATCTAAAGGTCCGGTAATCTGGTTGATCTGTAGATATCTGTTTAGTTCTTCTTCATCAACTTTTGCTTTGTCTTCTACCACCTTACTAATATATTCATCTATCATGATATATACAGCAAGAATTTTTTTAAATTCCAATTCGTTGAGATTGATCTCTTTTAAAAATTTATCAAATTCCATTGAGTTGCCAAATTTATCTTTAATCTTGATATATAGTCTTTCAGCCTCTTTGGTAAAAAGGTGAGGTTTGTATTTTTTTTCTTTTTTGAGCTCTTGTGAAACTAATTCACGATTGATTATCAGATTTATCATTGAATTTATAAAGCCTGAGTCTGTTATTTTGTATAGTGATGATGGACCTTCAGAGATGACGATCTGTATCTTAGAATGCGTCTCGAGCTCCATAAGTGTTATAACTTCTTTTTCTACTTCTACTATAGCTTTGTCAATTAGCATTCCCTTGATGTCTTTGTTAGAAGAGGTATAAAATAAAAATATAATTGTCATCCAGCCAAGGTAATTCATATTGTGGCAACGGTCTCTAATACTTTTGTGTTCATGGAAATACTAAAATGGGCGCTACAGGAATTGAACCTGTGACTTCCACCGTGTGAGGATGGCACTCTAACCGCTGAGTTAAGCGCCCATACCTTAATTTTTATGCCACTTGATGAACCGCTTGTCAAATATTATAATCAATAAAATAGGGGACCGGAAAAGTTAATGATGAAATTCTAATTATAGTAGTAATTTGCAGTGATTCAAAATGAGGGGTCAGTTTTGAGATGTAGTGATCTAACATAAGTTTTTTCATGTTGTATAATAGTAAGATGAAGGAATGAAGAAAAGCTATTTGAATACATAGCGTAAGAATCTCAAAAATAAGCTGAATAGATAGCTCAATTTGTCTTGACACAAAGTAATTATTACAATAAGTTAACCTCCTTAAATGTGAGGAGGTATGTATAGACTATGGATTACAATACACTTTGGCAGAATGTAAAGGATGGTAGATATAATCTTTATTTTGTTGTAGGTTTGGGGATATTACTTTTTATACCATTTTTAGGCAGTGTCGGACTTCATGATCCATGGGAAACTCACTATGGTGAAGTAGCAAGGTCTATGTTAATCCGTAATGATTACATATTCCCATACTGGGAATCAGGGTACTTTTTTTCTAAGCCTGTCTTTTTGATGTGGATGATGGCGGCCGGGATGCACATCTTTGGAGTAAATGAATGGGGAGTAAGGTTTTTTGTAGCTGTTCTATCTATCCTTTGTATGGCTATTACATATTGGGGAGTTGCAAGGTTGATAAACAAAAGGGTTGCTCTTTTAACGACTTTTGTGATGGCTACTAGTCCGTTTTATCTGTTTTTGTCTAAGCAAGCCATTACTGATATGCCTTATGTGGGGAATATGACTATTGGAATGGTCTTTTTGGCATTAGGGCTTATAGAGAAGGATGAATCACCTCCGACTTTGAGAAGTAGAATCTTACTTACATTAGTTACGCTCTTGGCTACCATTACACAATATGCTCTTATGATTAATAGTGGGCATATGATGAAGGGGTTGACACAGGCTGCCATTGTGTTAATCTTTGCTGGAATATTGGCAGCGTATTTGGCATTTACTAGGAAGAAACAGTATGAAATATTCTTATTTTATGGTTATATTTTTATTGGGTTTGCTACACTAGCTAAGGGTATAGGTGGATTTGCGATACCCGGTGCTATATGGTTGTTGTATATACTAATAACTGGAGACTGGGCAATCTTAAGACGAGCAATGCTTCCCATTGGTGTTTTTATCTTTGGTTTAGTTGCTTTGCCCTGGTATGTAACATTACTCTCATTTAACGGCAGAGATACTGAGGGCTTCACTTTTTATGGTAGATTCTTTGTTCATGACCATTTTAATAGACTTGCCTCTGGTGTCCATGGAGATAGGGGTTCTTTCGAGTATTTTATTGAACAGCTGGGTTTCGGAATGTTCCCATGGAGTGCAATTATTCCCTTTGCTTATGTTGGTATCCTTAAAGATAAAATTTTAGAATCCACAAAAGAATTTAGGACAATGTTGTTATATGCAGTTTGGGGAATATTTGCATATATATTTTTCCATTTGATGATTACCAAATTTCATCACTATATTTTTCCTGCTGTTCCAGGAATCGCATTAGTCATAGCAGTTTATATTGATAAGCTTATTGATGATCCTGAGAGAGAAAATTGGATCACAAAGGTGTTGATCTTCATATTCTTTATAATTTTGGCGAGGGATATAATTCTTGATCAGCGTTTGCTTGTTAATCTTTTTACGTATAAATACGATAGGCCTTTCCCGACTGGAGTAATTGAAGTTTGGAAATATATTGCGATCTTTACAATCGGTGGAGCTTTAGTAATCTACTTCTACATATTTAAAAAACAGCGATTTGCTATTTATTCTTATATGCTTACGGCTTTTGCCTTTGCGTTGTTTGTTGTTCATGTCTACTTTAATCTCATAACACCACATTATTCTCAAAAATACCTATTCGATACTTATTATAAAATGAGGAGAGGCAACGAGCCAATAGCAGCATATCTTATGAATTGGAGGGGGGAGACCTTTTATTCTAAGAATACTGTAAGGCAGCTAAAGAGTAATTCTGAGACCAGAAGCTATGCAGATGGACCCGGGCGGAAATTTATTCTTGTTGAGGCAAGTAGATATAATTCATTAAAGAATGCCCTGTCCGAACAGATGAGAGATAAACTCAGGATTGTGGATAGATCATCTAATAAATTTTATTTAACTATAGTTGATCCTGATGCTCCTTCTCAAAAAGAGAAGAAACCTTCAGAATCCAAAGAGCAGATAAAGGAGAAGGAGACAGAGTAAAATCCTGAATTAAAATAGTTTGTTTTTTGTTATATTGATTGTGCATAAGTGTTATTTCGGAATCCTATTGAAAATAGGATGTTCTTTTTGTGTTATTACTTGCCGAAATTTAAGGAGAGAGGTTAGTTTAGCAAGATTGAAAAGTATTGGTATAGATTAGATCCTACATTGCAAAAACATTTTCGTAATTTGAAAATATTGAGGTGAGTTTTTATTTAGTAATAAATTGTTTAGTGGGGACATCAATCGACTCGTTAGTTAGGTCTCAGAAATATATTGTGTGGATAGTGAAGGATGATGTAGTTGTTTAAAGCCTTCAAATTATTTTATTGAAATGGGTTGTATAGTGTTGTAATATTCATCATCATGTAAGGGAGGTCTTCATTATGAAAAAGTTTTTTATATCTGTTTTGTTTGTTATTATTATAGGTATGAGTTATTCTTGCACGGAGAATGAGATAATATATTCAGACGTTATAACTCAGGATATAGTTCAAGATGTTATGATTCAGGATATAGCTGAGGATGATACCCATCCAGATGTGGTTGAAAAATCTTGCAAATATATAGATGATTGTAATCAGAGGCAATCCTGTGTAGATTTTAAGTGTGTTCCTGCTGAGAAATGTAGATGTGAAAATATCAGTGAGGAATTTTGTGGATGTGCATATAAAAACGGTGAAGATTGTAGACCATATCATATTTGCTATAAACAAAGGTGGGTGAGAATCTGTGAGACTGATATGGATTGTAGTGATGATGCCCATTGTAACAATGGCTTATGTGAACCCTATACATTCAAGATAAATGCGAAGGCTCCATATCAAGACGGTGGGTCGAAAACTACCTTAAAGGTAGGATATGGGTATGCCTACTTGGATGTGCCTGTAGGTGTATCTATGGCCGGATATGGAGCGAGAAAGGGTCCTAAAACGCCCTATAATAAGGAGCTCGGGGGTTCAACAGGCTTTTGGGATAGACCTACAGTAAAGGCAGTAGTATTTGACAATGGTGTAGAAAGAATTGTCTATGTGAGAAATGGACTTGGTTGGTCTCAAGATTATCTAATCTCGGGTATAGCAAAGGAACTTGAAAAGAGGTTTAGTGAGAATTACATCGATAAAATCCTCATGAGTTCTTCACATTCTCATTCTTATCCGGCAAGGTTTTGGCATTTGTTGCCAGAGATGGGATTGGGTGTGTTAGGACATGACAAGTTTAATAAAGAGATTTGGGAGAGATGTGTTAAATCGCATGCTGATGCAATAGAAATGGCAATTAAAAATATGGTTCCAGCACGATTGGGGTATATCCTTGATGACAACTTTGACCCAGGTGATTATATTACTCGCAACAGGCGACAAGAATCTATGCCGTTTAAGGATAAAAGAAGTGCGATAATAAAGGTTGAATATGATGGTGGAGAACATGATGGAAAAATACTTGCTGTAATTATGAGATATGGTTCACATGCAACTCATATGCAGGACACTCTTATGACAGGTGACGCCCCTATTGCTGCTGAAATGATTTCAGAAGAGGTTTTGAGTTCAAAACTTGGTTATTTTGTACCTGTTGTATATATGAACGGGGACGCAGGTAATACTGCCCCTGCAGGTGATAAAAATCCCGATGGAAAGGTAGTTGGAAGGAAAGATATTCATCAAATTCAAGCGATTGGATACTATGTGGCGAAGTATATCCTAGACAGACTTCCTCTGGTTAAGACTAAGAATGATATTGAATTGGAGATGGTGACAAAGAGAATACCTTTTTCTCGCAAATATTTGGGTTATAAAGATAATGAATTCTTTAAGTATGAAGAAGGTAAACCTATTCCATACTATCTTGGGGCATTTCAATGTTGTGTAGAATACAAGGCAGGTGGGTATAAGGATGGGGAGTTGGGCTGTCTTCTTGAAACTTCATTCTTAAATTATAATAGGCCGGTCTACCAGTTTACTAAGTCGAGACTTGCTGCTGCTAATCTTGGAGGACTTTATTTAGTATCTGTAAATGGAGAACCATCGGCACAATATGGTGATTATGTGGTAAAGGAATTAAAAAATAAGGGTATGAAGGATGTAATTACTGTGGGATTCTCAATGGACCACCATCTATATATCCTATTGAGAGATGAATGGCTGCTTGGTGGTTATGAATCATCTATGAGTATCTGGGGATTCAAAAATGGTGAATATATAGCCAAAGAATCTATTGAGCTTGCATCTCAACTTTTGACTCCTGAAAAGGAGAATAATCATAATAATCTTAAACCTGAATGGTGGGAAGATAATGAGCAGCCTGTTGTTCCATTGGCTGCAAAGGAAAAGCCAGCATTTTTCGTGAATCCACCTGCCTCTGTTGTTCGAACTGACATAGTTTTAGCTAAGTGGCATGGGGGTCATCCAGGTGTTGATAATCCTGTGATTTATTTACAGAAAAAGAATGGAGGTAATTTTGAGGATGTCAAGTTTGCCGGAGGTATATCCTATACGGATACACACTTTCATATGATCGTTGAGTTTTTGGGAAATTATAAGGACAATGCTGATTGGCAACTCAAATGGGAAGAAAAGGTAAGCTTTGATACAGGGATATATCGTTTTAAGGTCAAAGGTAATTATATTGATACAAATGGCAAAAAGGCACCTTATGAAATATACTCCCAAGAATTTGTATATAAGGTAGTAGAGAATCTCTTAATTGAGGATGTAAAAATAAATAATGATGATATTTCTTTTGTTGTGAGTTATCCCAAACCACGTGATGGAAGTACTCGATTACATTCAATTTATACAAATTATAATGAACCTTATCCTTTAGAGTTTGATAAAAAGGTTATTGTGAAGTTAAAAAAGGATAATGGGGCACTTGAGCACCTTGAGGTATATCCATTAAAAGTTGACTATAGTGGGAGGGTTGCATCTAAGTTGGTAGTTCCATTTAAGGGCAGTGGCAACTATGAAATAGTAATTGAAGATATATATGGTAATAGGGGTGTCTTTAGAGGTAGTTTGTAGCTTTTTGGAGGGTTTAAAGATGAGATTAAGTGTAGCCATGGTTATAGCTTTTTTGGCTGTGTGCTTTTGGTGTTGCGTTGATGAGCATAAGATTGAGTATGGTGATGTTAGCCAGGATATATCTACAGCAGATGTATCGTATGAGGATATTGAGGATGTTTCAACGGATATTTCCGAGGATGATGTCCAGGTTCCCAAGAGATTGTTTAAATACAGAGCATTTGCGGGTGTGTCTATGGGTGCGTGTGGTGCTGGTATGATAGGATTAAGACACGTGGAACTATTTGACATTATTGGAGTGATAGGTGGGTACGTCGATTGGGTTTATTTGTTAAACTACATAGAAAAATATCATATGGGTGGTTTCTGCCCAATGGAACAAATTTTAGCAAATATTGAAGATATAAATGACCCCAATAAAAATCCTAACATTTATTGTGGGAAGAAGCCGCCTATAAATCCAGTAGATAAGGTCTATCTGGAGTGGGAACAGGGTTTTAACCATTGGTATTTTTTTGATTCAGGTGGGGCATTTGATCGTGATGAATATATCAAACTCTTTCAAGATCTATCTATGGCGTTGGGGAATCCAGGTTATTATAATGAGTTCTCTCCATATTTACCCTCAGGAATAAAACCTGAAGAATATCTGGAGTGGATAAGATCAACTGATAGATGTATAAAGCCGATTATCATTGACAACCCCCCCTATAATTGTAATGCCGAGTATAATCCTGAGTGCAAATATCCTTTGATATCATTTTGCGATGGTGAAGAGCCCATTGATAAGAAAGATCCAAAATATTATGAAGAATCAGGAAAGTATGATCCCTACTATCCTAAACACGACAATCCCTTCGTAGTTGTTGTTGCAGTGGATTATAATAGAAATGGACTGAGGGATTATGGTGAACCAGTTGTGTTGAATTCTCATGAGCGATTCAAAGATACTGGAGTTGATGGGTGTTTTGATGAAGATGAAGATGGCAATGGAGGTTGTTGTACTGCAGATAAATCAAAATGCAAATATGATAAAGAGACTAATCCAGACCCTAATAGGGATAATTATGATGTGTGGGATAGATTTAACGGAACAGAAAAAAATGGCCTTTATGATGAGGGTGAGCCATTTAATGACTATGGGCTAGATGGAGTTAAGGCTGATGTTGCTGAGGGAATCCCTTCAGATTATGGGGAAGATAATGGAAAGTTCGATTATTCACCTAATGTTCTTAATTTTTTTGCGCATGATATGAGATTGAATATTTTGAGGATTGCAAAAGAAGATATTAATAAGCTAAAAAATTTGGATATTTATATAGACGGGGGGATAAGGGACATCTTTTTATCAGCAGCTGTCTCAAGTGGACCAATTGGTGCCTTAAAAAGTTTGGGATTAGACGCGAGAGTTTATGATGACTTCTTCTCAACTCCAACATCTATTCTTCCAGGGGTTACAGAGACAGAATATATGGATAGTATTCCACAGATTGATTTTTCAAGGAAGAAGTTTGGAAGATATGTGTTAGTAAGATACGGGAATCCAGATGCTACAAAGAAACAAATCTTAGATGGGGATGGTGCTCATGTGGGCACAGCTTCTCAAGTAATTAATAGATTTCTGACGTTTCTTGCGTTTACCTCAAAGAGGTTCCCAAAGTGGGATAAGAAGCCGGTATCCTCATCTATGGCAGGGTTGAACCAAAACAAATGGTTCTATAGTAAGTCGTTAGGGGGCTATAGAAGATATGCGATAAGTCTCCCTCCAGGTTATTTTGATGAGGAAAATAAGGATAAGAGATATCCCGTGGTTTATCTGATGCACGGGTATGGGATGGAGCCTGGAGATATGGGGGCGGCCGGGAGTATATTTCAGACATATATGGCACAGGGGGCACTTCCAAAATTTATTATAGTATATCCTGATGGTAAGTGTTGCTATAAAAACATTAAGACCGACGAATCTGAATGTGGTTGTACAGATTCTCCCAATCGTGGGATGCTTCTGTGTGTGGGTAAAGACGGTAAAGAGAGAGATGTTCCCGAGGCTAATTTGGTGAGACAGTGTAATAGGGGATCATTTTATACTAATGCTGTCTCAAACATTTGGGCTCAAAGTAGAAAAGAGGCTGATAAATTCATTGGGAGATATGAAGACTCGTTGATAGATTTGATAGAATATATTGATAAGAATTACCGCACAAGATTACCTGAAGAGGTTGAGGAAAGATATTGATATTATGGAGTTTTTGTCTCAACTTAAAAACTCCCTTGAACTCTTAGATGAGTTTAGAAAGGCTATTGTAGAATCAGAGATTGTTCTTGAGGAAATATTGTCTGGGATCCATAAGAGTAAAAGTGGCGGGCTAGACGTTGAATTCCTGGACTATAGAGGGTATGTTTACGGAGATGACCTGAGATTTGTTGATTGGAAGGTCTTTTTAAAGAGTGAAAGATTCTTTATCAAAAGGTTTGAGGACAACAAAAGGAATTCCGTGTTTTTATTTGTTGATACGTCAGCCTCAATGTTTCATAATGGGAAATTTGTAAAGGCACTTCTGATTATGGTTGCTATTGCCAATATATTTTTGAGACTTAAAGATGATGTTTATTTGATCTTCCAAAATGAGAAGGTAAAAGTTGGTGAGTATGGTGAAGGTTATCTTATTCAAACAGTAAATGATATATATAATACCAGTAAAGAGGCTAGAGGCGATTTTTTGATTCAGTATACGCAGTTGTTGGATATAATACCTAGAAATTCAATAATATGCCTTTTTTCTGATCTGTTTTCGGATCCTGATTCGGTAGTCAACTCTGTCAATACCATTTCTGCGACAGGGAATTTTCAGTATATATTTCATATATTGTGTGATGACGAATTAAATCCAACAAAGAAGGGGTTGCGACTTCTAACAGATCCTGACTCTGATAGCAAACTTATTATACAATGCGATAATATATGGGAGGAATATAAAGCGGAATTAAACAATTATATTAATAAGTTGAAGGAGATCCTTACCTTTAGTGAAAAGGGTAAGTATATACTATGTCCGGAAAATATGAGTTTAAGAGATATACTCTTTTCTTTTTTTGAAACAACTAAATAAAATGAAGTTCTCTAATAGTATATTCCTATATGCCCTAATTCTTGGAGTCATCCCTATTATTATACACTTCTTAAAAACAAAGCAACCTATTAATGAGGTATTTTCACCTTTGCCAATAGTTTTGAAGGTTAAAAAAAGGATTATCAAGAAGAAGATGATTCATTCACTCCTCTTATTAATATTGAGGGTATTGTTTGTGTTGATTTCTGTAGTTACTTTTGCTGGGATGTATGTGGAGTATCCTATTGAGGGTAGCGATAATACGAAAAGGTGTCTTATTATTATTGATAATTCACCATCCACAGAGGCCAATATAGATGGTATGACGATAAAAGATAGACTTGTTAAGATGGCTGAGGAGTATGTAAGCAAGAATTCCAATTTTTGTAGTAGAGTTACTTTATTAACTCTGTCAGATAACAATAAGAGTGAATTTGCAATAGAGGAGGTTATGAAAGATGGACTTAGTAAAAAGGTGTTGAGAGGTTATAGACCTGTTACTTTTGAGAAGGATGTTGTCGGGTTGTTCTCTATCTTAGATGAAGAGAAATATTCAAAGGTTGGGTTGTTTTCAGATTTTTATTCTCATTTTGCGGAAAACAAAGAAAACATGATACAATACATTAAAAGAAGAGGTATAGATATACCAATATTAAATCTGCCTCCAATATCAAATGCTTTTATAAGTTTGATAAACGTTGAGGATTTTGACGAAAGGGTTATAAGGTTGATTGTTTCTGTAGAAAATGGAGGTGAATCTCCGTTTTATGGTGACCTTCAATTGTATGATAATGGGTCGTTGATTGAGAGATTATCCATTAATATTTCACCGATGGATAAGGCAGATATATCTTTTGAAATCTCCGGCGATAAATATGATGTGAAAGAACATTACTTTGTATTTAAGCTGAATGGCGATAGCTTTGAATATGACAATGTTGAATATTTTTATTACCGAGTAGGAAGAAGAGGTAAAATTCTAATTGTAAACGGTGAGCCATCACCAGATGAAACTAAAAGTGAGATTTTTTTTATAGTAAATGCTCTTAAGAGCTATTTTGGTGAATCTGTTAAGATATATACTGTTCTTGAAGATATGATTCCAGAAACACCTGAGCTGTATGATGTAATCTTTTTGGCAAATGTGAGTAGTTTGGAGAGATTAAAAGCGGATATACTATACAAATATATAATTGAGGGAGGTAAAGTCTTTATCTCTCTGGGAAATAGAATTAATATCGGTGGATACAATGAGTTAAGATTTATGCCTGCTGAGATTATTGGAGTGACTGATGCAGAAAAAGATGAATATTTATTAGTGGAGGATGATCTGTTTTATGGATGGAGACATGATATTATGGCAAATCTTAGAAAAGTAAAAATTTATAAGTATTTTAAAGTAGCTGAGAAAGAAAGATCGGATGTGATTATCAGGACAAGCAATAAGAAACCAATATTGATAAGTAAAAATTATGGAAAAGGTCTCGTCATGTTGTATACAACATCATTAGATATGGATATGAATGATTTTCCCATAAGAAAATCCTATCTTCCCCTTTTTACTAATATCTTAAATAAAATGTTAGATGAGCTTTTTAGAAAGGTAATTATTAATTCAAATATTGGTGAGGAGGTTTCATTTAATGTTAGTAACTGTTATGAAGATATTGTATTTAAAAGCGACAGTGAAATTTTTCGTCCCAATATAATATGCAGAGATAATACATCTGAGGGACGCGTTGTCAAATTTACCGCTCCGTATAATTGTGGGTTTTATGAATTAGATGATAAAGATCAGAGTGTTGTGCTAGTAGTTAATGCAAATAAGTTTGAATCTCAAATGAAAAGGATTGATATCCCTGCCTTTGAGACCAATAGTAATCAAAAGAAAGATACAGGTTTAATAGTTGCTTCAGACATGATCAGAAGTGGGAAATTTAGTCTTGTAGAATTTTTGTTGATTATATTGGGCTGTATTTTGATGTTGGAGATGTTTATTATCAATCGCCGATAAAAATTATAGATATTTCTTGATGAGTATGGTAGTACATCACTAGTGGGGGTAAAAAGTTATGACTAAGAAGATAGATCACTTTATAGATGAAATATTTGGTGGGCAAAATAGGGTTTTAAAACTATTAGACTCGACTTCGTTTGTTAGTGTAAAAGAAAAGACTGAGCAGTTGTTTGCAGAAGTGGCAAAGGGAAATTTTGAAAATGATGATATTTATAAAATAGAAGCTGAGATTGTTTCTGAGTTAATCAAGGGGGCACTTGTTAGTATTAATAGATATGATCATAAAGATAGAAAACTTGAGATTGTAGCACTTGTTGGTTTAAAAGAGTTTATTGAATTGATACTAAAGTTTGGTAATATAAATATGATTGGTAAGAAACTACCTCTTGAAGACAAACTGGCTGAGCTTTCACTCTTGCAGGGTAGATTGCATAGAATACCAAGAGGGCTAAAAGATGCTGCATTAAAGGGTTTCCCCGATGTACTCGTCGATTTAATTGATGACGTGTTGGGTCCTTTCCATTGCTATAGTGCTGGATTTGTATATAAAGGTGAATTAGTGGGGAACGTGACTATTATTGGTAAAAATGTTGTTATAGATATTGAGAAGGAAGATATTATTAATATGCTTCTACCAGTTTTTACGTGTGTAGAGATGATTCGTAGGAGTTTAAAGAATACCAGCTAAAAACTTTTGTATTGCTTCAGTCTTTTCTACAGAAGACCCAGTTTCCATTATTGATTTGTAATATAGAAAGTGAGATATGGTTTTTTGTATCATACATCCCTCCGATATTAAGTATTTCCTAATTTAATTTAGCAATCTGATAAGATTGTAATTTGTATTGATTTTCAATTCTAGGCGAGAAAAACAAATCCATATAATAACCTTAGTTAAGATTTAAGAATTTTACCAAACTTCAAATACACGGTCTTTTGCTATTGAAAAGATTTTTGGGAGTAAGAGATAGCGGTGAGTTCGAGTCTGGTTAGAGTATTTTTATAAGGATTTTAAAGTATAATTTTATAACCTACCACAACATTGATAATTGTTGCATATTAATGTCTCTGCTGTCTCACATTGTCTATGTGTTGAATTAACGAAGTTTGTTATTTATTCTGCATGAGTATGATTTACAGTTCACGGTTTATTCTCTATAGATAGAAAAGGCTTTTTGAGTTGTGTGTTGTTGAAAGTTATATAGATGTGAATAGTGTATGTATTTTTTCTTTTTGCTTATATAGGCATAAAGTATCAGATAATTTTGTCTGAAAATTGTGGATAGGTTTTTATGACACCTTCGTTCCGTATATCCCAAAGCAAGGCGAAAATATCTGTTTCGACAAGCTTTGATTTATTATTAATTTATGATAGACTATAGAACTGAATTTTAGACTAAAGGGATTAAAAGATGCATTCTATTTATTTAATTAAAAGGAGACATTTAGGGTTTATCAATCTATTTTGGTTGTTCTTGTTTATTTTATTTTGTTCAGATGATAAAGAGGCAGAATATACCGATTTATTGAGTGATTCATGTATAGATGCTGGGCCAGATTATACAGATGATATTGGAATTGTTGATGTAGATATATCAAGAAAGACTGTAAAGATATCGGTGAGGAATAACATTTCAAATTCTGATAAAGCAGATAAAATCTTTATTTATGGTTTCTTTGGAGAGTCAAAATTGCTACCCGATTTAAATACCTTAGTATTTAGGTCAGAATGGGTAACAAATAAGACAATAACTATTAATCTTGAGGAAAATGAAGGTATTTTTGTGCTCTTGGATAATAATGCTGATAATACAGTAAATGATGGAGATTATTTTGGTATATTAAGGTCATCAGAGTTGAAGGATGGTGGTAGGTATTTGGTAAGTATTAACTCATATATTCCATTTGAGAGAGTTGGTGATCAAGGATTAAATGGGAATGAGATATTCGTGTTTGAAAGAATAAAGGACAGCCTTTTCCATGCAGAAGGATTGTCGATGTTGATTACTAAGGTGGATGATGAGTATTTTGTATACTCGAGAAGAGGGGTGGTAGCTTTTAAAAGAGTGTTATCAGATGGAGAATATGTTTATCCAGTAAGAGTTATCAGTGGGGTAAATCCGATAGAAAATACTAATGAGAAGTATCTATCTACTTACTCTGAAGAGATTAGGGCAGGTAAAAATCCCAAAAATACTCAGTATCAAAGTGCTGGCTACGTTGAAAATGATGAAAGACTTTCTTTTATTGAAGAGGAAGATACCTCTTATCCATTTGCTTATGAGAGAATTGCTCAGCTATTTGATGATCCTAATTCTGGAGATATTATAGGTCTTCCACAGCCTTATGGCGATGGCCTGTATGAGATAGGTGCTCATGGTAGTCTTGATATTACTCAATCTCGTTCACCATTGATATTTTCTGGGAAGGGGGTATTTAAGGGGATGATATACGATAAATCAGTTAAGGTAGTTGATATAGCACCAACAGTGATCAAAATTTTGGGAGGTTCTAAGATAATAGGTGTTAATAAATACAATCAACTGACAAGTGAAAATTATCTGAGAAGACAAGACGGAGATGTAATTGAAGAGATTGTAAATGGTGAGATTGCTGAGTATGCGATAATAATTGTCTCAGACGGTCTTTCTCATACAGAGCTTGATAGGGCATTTGCTGATAGTAATTATAATATACCTAATCTTAGGTCACTTTTTGCAGATGGTGTCTACTTTAAATATGGACATATTACTAATTACTTTTCTGTGACTATTCCCTCTCATAATTCCATAGGAACAGGAGTATATGCAGGGCATCATGGTATTGTAAATAATCTTTATTACCTTAGGGATAGCGGGAGGCTTCTTACTTTGATAGATTTGGGAGTAGCTCCATCTCGATATCTAAGGGAAGAAATTGAGACAATTTTTGAGGCGTATCATAGGAATTTTGGGAGATATGACCCCAAGTCAAATAGAACTGGCAAATTTACGGCATCTATCAATCAACCATGTACTAGAGGCGCAACTTATGCTACATTGGAATCCTTAATCTATAATTTCTCTTCATATAAGTATGAGCCGTTACCTATCATAGAAGAATTAAAACAGGTGACGTCAGCTGATAATACAGCTGTTAATCAGATGATATATCTCTTTGAAAAAGGAGAATTACCTATCCCTAATCTTGTAATGATAAATCTAACCTCTACTGATGGAGCAGGTCATACATGGGGGCCCCATTCTGATATGGTAAAGAGAGTGTTGGAGCAGACAGATTATAGAATAGGGATAATAATGAATCTTTATAAAAAAGCGGGGATCTTCGATAAGACCCTCTTTGTGTTTACCTCTGATCACGGGATGGAAATCCAGGATAGAAATAGATCTTTTGAATACAATATAGAAGGGGTAAATGTATCTGTCCCCCTGCTTGATACTCTTGGTGTTAAGTATGTCGGAGGATTACCTTTTATTTATCTTAAGACAATGGCTTATAAAATAAATAGAGCTCTTTCAGCTGGTGAGCACTCGTATAAATTTTATGTCTATGATGAAGACAAAAAATCGCCTATTAATACTGTGAAAATAAGTGTTGAGCAGAATAACAGTAAATATGAGTGTCTTACGGATGAAAGGGGGGAGTGTTTATTAGACATGAGGTTAACTCAAGGTGAAGTAATAATAAAAATTGAGCATAATTCTTATAACTTGTTTTCAGAAAAAATGGTGGTAGAGTGAAATTGGCTGTAGATCGTGGATTTTGGTATTGTAAAAGATCTGGTTCCTGAGAGTAAAATCAATGTATTATATAAGTCTCTGTCCATAATCCTCTTTATTTTGTATTAGCCCTTTTGGGTAGCTTTATCGAGCATTCTCTTTTATAGGGTGAAGCTGAAGTTCGCTATGTAATTGGTAACCGTTGTCTATTAAAATTATGCATCTTAAAGAAGTGCCTAATTTTTGGTTGATTTTAGGATAGAAAAGCAGGGAGTTAAGCAAATCATGGAAATGCGTAATTGCTTCCCTATTGTGGGAGATAAGAAAGTTTTTGAAGGGGGAACGCTCCTAATGTATAATGGAGTCGTTTTAATCTGTAAAAATTATGTTTTTATTAGACAAATCTAACAAGAAGTATTATATTTTTGAATACTCTTGTTAGTTTTACCTGGTTTTTGAGAGGTGATAATGGAGATTATAGGGACTACCGTGTTGTGTATTAAAAAAGGTGAAAAGGTGGTGATGATAGGTGATGGACAGGTGTCTATGGGACAGACAGTATTGAAGCATTCTGCCAAAAAGGTAAGAAGGCTTTATAATGGATCTGTACTCGCGGGTTTTGCCGGTTCAACGGCTGATGCTATGACCCTGTTTGATAAGTTTGAGGCAAAGTTAAAAGAATTCAAGGGAGATATTGTAAGGAGTGCTGTTGAGTTGGCTCGCGACTGGAGGACAGATAGAATCCTTAGAAGACTCGAGGCAATGTTGCTTGTTGCAAATAAGGAAAAGATACTATTAATTTCTGGTTTGGGAGATGTTATAGAGCCTGACTTTCCGGTCCTTGCAATTGGATCCGGTGGTCCATATGCCTATGCCGCGGCAAGGGCCCTTATTGAATATAGTGATTTAGAGGTGGAGGAGATTGCAAACAAAGCAATGGATATTGCAGCAGATATTTGTGTTTATACGAATAAAAATAGAGTAATGGAGGTCTTGTAATATGTCAAGTTTAACTGATGAGCGGATATTTAAGATTATGAGTTTTACACCGAGGGAAATTGTCTCAGAATTGGATAAGTATATTATTGGTCAAGAAGAGGCGAAGAAGGCGGTAGCTGTAGCAATAAGGAATAGGTGGCGAAGACAACAGGTTCCAGATGATATAAAGAATGAGATTTATCCAAAAAATATAATTATGATAGGCCCAACAGGAGTGGGTAAGACCGAGATAGCAAGAAGGCTTGCAAAGATTGCTCAGGCGCCTTTTGTTAAGGTTGAGGCAAGTAAATTTACTGAAGTTGGGTATGTGGGTAGGGATGTTGACTCTATGGTAAGAGATTTAGTAGAGGTTGCTGTAAAAGAGACAAAAGAAAGGGCTATATCTATTGAACGAGAAAAGGCTTACAAGTTGGCAGAAGATAAGGTGCTTGAGGCTCTATTTCCTCACAATCGTAATATGAATACCTCGATACCGTTTTCTGGTATATCTTCGAATACACAGGAAAATAAGTCAGAGATGGAGAAAAATAGAGAATTACTAAGAAGTGGTGAATTTGATGATAGGATTATAGAATTGGACGTTCAGGTAAGTGCACCACCCCCAATTCAGATGCTCGGAATGTCAAATATGGAAGATGTAATGCTTCAGATGCAAGATATACTCTCTGGTTTAATGCCTAAGAAAGGGAAAAAGAGAAAATTGAAAGTAAAAGAGGCTCTAAGAATATTGACTGAAGAGGAGGCTCAGAAATTGATAGATATGGACAAGGTTACTAAAGAGGCCCTGTTCTGGGCAGAGCATATGGGGATTATATTTATTGATGAAATTGATAAAATAGCTGGGAGAGAGAGTGGACATGGTCCAGATGTCTCCAGAGAGGGTGTTCAAAGAGACTTGCTCCCAATAGTGGAGGGGTCTACAGTTTTAACAAAGTATGGAACAGTAAAGACCGACCATATTTTATTCATAGCCGCAGGTGCTTTTAATGTTGCAAAACCGTCAGATTTAATACCCGAGCTTCAGGGGAGATTCCCGATTAGGGTTGAGTTGAATCCCCTAGGTAAAAATGAATTTTTGCGTATTCTCAAAGAGCCCAAGAACTCCTTGATTAGGCAATATAAGGCCCTGCTTGAGGCAGAGGGTGTTCAGCTTGAATTTACTGACGATGCTCTTGATAGAATAAGTGAGTTTGCATTCGCGGTTAATCAGAGAAGTGAGGATATCGGGGCAAGAAGACTTTATACTGTCATGGAGAAATTGTTAGAGGACCTAAATTATAATGCTCCCGAACTTTTGGAAAAGAGGGTAGTAATTGACAGGGACTATGTGGATAATAAGCTTGACAGATTTGTAAATTTGGAGGATTTATCAAAGTATATTTTATGAGGGCGCTATATGCCTTATATTATAGGAATAGACTTAGGGACGACTAATTCTTGTGTAGCGGTCTATAAAGATGGTCAACCGGTTGTTATTCCTAATAAGGGGGGTTATAAGACTACTCCATCTATTGTGGCAATATCTGACAATGATAAAAGGTTAGTAGGGCATGTTGCAAAAAGACAAGCTATTACGAATGCTGAGCACACAGTTTATGCTGCAAAGAGATTGATTGGAAGAAGATATGACTCAGATATTGTCAAAAAGATCGCAAATGTAGTTCCCTATAAGCTTGTAGAGGGACCAAATGGTGATGTGAGAGTAGAGTTGAGGGGTCGCGTGTACTCAATACCAGAAATATCCTCAATGATATTACAGGAGATGAAGTTGGTTGCAGAGTCCTACTTGAATGAAACTGTAACCAAAGCGGTGATTACGGTTCCAGCCTATTTTAATGATGCTCAAAGGCAGGCAACCAGAGATGCCGGGACGATAGCTGGACTTGAGGTAGAGGCTATTATTAATGAGCCTACAGCAGCAGCACTGGCCTATGGTTATGGTAAGAATATCAATAGGAGGATAGCTGTATATGACATAGGTGGTGGCACGTTTGATATATCAATTGTAGATGTGGCTGGTGAAAACTTCAAAGTTATATCCACTGCTGGGGATTCATTTTTAGGGGGAGAAGACATTGATAATAGAATAATGGATTATTGTATTAGTAGTTTTATGCAAGATTATGGTATTGATTTGAGGCAAGATGCAGTAGCGATCCAGAGATTGAAGGAGGCAGCAGAAAAGGCAAAATGCGACCTGTCGATTCTAACTAGTACAGAGATTAGTATTCCATTTATAGCTACTGATGCAAAAAATAACCCTATCCACCTTCGAGTTACTCTTACGAGGGATTTTTTAGAAGAGATAAGTAAATCAATTATAGAAAAGACATTCTCTATTTGTGATTTGGCTTTTAGGACGGCCAATATAGATAAGTCTACTATTAAGGATGTGTTACTTGTTGGTGGACAGAGTAGAATGCCTATGGTTGCAAGGATGGTTAAAGAGTATTTTGGTTTGGATCCATCAAAGAGAATTCATCCTGATGAGGCAGTAGCTATTGGTGCAGCTATTAAAGGTCATATGATTCAGAATACAAAGAGTCAGGCAAAGCTTGTTGATGTAACCTCTCATTCTCTTGGGATAATGGTTGCTGGTGGTTATTTTAGTCCTCTAATTGAGAAAAACACGCCTGTTCCAGCAAAAAAATCCAGAATTTTTACTACTGTTAAAGATAATCAGGAGCAGGTAAAGATAATTGTCCTTCAGGGAGAAGGTAAGAGATGTGAGGAGAATGAACTTTTAGGGGAGTTTATATTGAGCGGTCTTAGAAAAGGTCCCCGAGGTTCGGTAGAGATTGAGGTTGTTTTTGAGATAAATGCAGATGGTATAGTGTTAGTTTCAGCTAAGGATGTAAAAACTGGTTTCAAGCAAGAAATAATTGTTACAGCTACGTCGGGGTTGACTGAGGATGAGATACAAAGAATGGCAGAGGAAAACCGTGATTATTTACTAGAAATGAAGATGGGAGAAGATTTTGAGAAGCAAAGGTATGAGGTAAAAAAGATGATCTCAGAGGTTGATTCTATGCTTGAGGAACTAAAAGTTAAATTAAAAGGGGACGAGTTTTTCAAAGAACTGACCCTAAAGATTGATAGGTCGAAGAGGGAGATTGAGAAGGCGATAAAAGAAAAAGATCTGGCAGGCTTAGTGAATGAGATAGAAATATTTGGTAGAGTGCACAAGATGTGTAAGAGTTTGTTAAAAAAAGGATAATTTATGCCTCACAGGATAGAGATATTTCTGAAAAATATGGAGTTAGATGTTTTGGGGGAAAAGTTGAAAAGGAGGATTAAAAGGGATTTGAATATACATATTGATCGGGTTTTTACTTCTGACATATATAATATTGGATTAGAACTTGATAAAAATTCCCTATATTTTGTAGCGACTGAGGTATTCCTTGATAAGGTAATAAATGATTATAGTATTGATGAGATAGCATTTCGGGATGCAAACTACTATCTAGAGGTAGGTCTTTTGCCAGGGGTGACAGATGATGTGGGTAGGACCGCGGAAGAATCAATAGCTATAGCACTGAATATTAACAGTGATAATTCATTTAAGGTGTTTTACTCAAGAGGCTATGCATTTTATTCAGATAATATAACGAGGGGAGAGGTAGAAAGGGTTGCAAGGGATATTCTTTCCAACGAATTGATACAAGGTTTTCGTATCTTGTCTCGTGATGAAATTGAGAAGTCTAATGGAAGTATATCCGCATGGTTTCCTCAAGTTCAAATAAAGAGAGATATAGAGGTAAAGAGTTTTAAACTCTCATCTATGAGCGATGAAGAGTTGTTGGAGTTGTCCAAGAGTAGAACATTAGCACTTACCCTCGAAGAGATGAAGACTATTAGAGGTTATTTTAATCAAGTAGAAGTTAGGAGAGTAAGAAGGGAGGCTAATATTTCAGAAGATATCACTGATGTAGAGCTTGAATGTATAGCTCAAACGTGGAGCGAGCATTGTAAGCATAAGATTTTCAATGCGTTGATTGAATATGAAGATCT
This sequence comes from Deltaproteobacteria bacterium, assembly GCA_026416535.1. Lineage (GTDB taxonomy): Bacteria > Myxococcota > SpSt-1050 > SpSt-1050 > SpSt-1050 > SpSt-1050. The sequence continues at coordinate 14,832 of JAOAFA010000050.1, read as the reverse complement.
TTCTACAGGTCAGACTGAGAAAATAGATAGCCTTTTTAAAAGTTTTATAAAGAAGACTACGGAGAGTGTCAGAGAGGAAAAGGGCGAAAGAGATATTTGTGTATCAGTATTTTCTGACAATGCTGGCGTAATCCGCTTTAATGAAAGATTTAATTTAGTTTTTAAGGTTGAGACTCATAATTCTCCATCGGCTCTAGACCCTTACGGAGGCGCACTTACAGGTATAGTAGGTGTTAATCGGGATCCTCTTGGCACTGGCAAAGGTGCAAAGCTTATTTTTAATACGGATGTCTTCTGCTTTGCGTCTCCATTTTATGATAAACCGCTTCCCCCAAGAATTCTCCACCCTTTGAGAATTCTTGAAGGAGTTCGTGAAGGAGTAGAGCATGGAGGTAATAAAAGTGGAATTCCCACAATAAATGGTTCGGTGGTATTTGATGACTCTTTTTTAGGTAAACCTTTAGTATTTTGTGGGACTGCTGGAATTTTACCAAGGGTGGTATGCAATGATAAAGGAGAGTCAAAGGAAATTAAAGAGGGTGATCTCATTGTGATGGTAGGTGGCCGCATTGGTGCTGATGGAATTCATGGGGCGACATTTAGTTCAGAAGAGTTGCATAGCGGTTCACCATCGACTGCTGTTCAGATAGGAGATCCTATTACTCAAAAGAGAATGATAGATTTTCTCTTAGTGGCAAGAGATCTTTGCCTATTTAGAACACTGACGGACAATGGGGCAGGCGGATTATCGAGCTCTGTTGGAGAACTTGCTGGTCTTTGTGGAGGGGCTGAGATTGACCTGATGAAGGCTCCATTAAAATATCAAGGGCTTAATCCCTTTGAAATATTAATCTCGGAATCTCAGGAGAGGATGACAGTTGTGGTTCCTCAAAATACCGTCAATGAATTTTTATCTCTTTCCAGAAAATTTAGGGTTGAGTCTACAATAATTGGTAAGTTCACTAAGACTGGCTATTTCGATATTAAATACGGTGATAAGAGAGTAGGTTTCTTAGATTTAAAATTTTTACATCATGGGAATAAACAGATGCACTTAAAGGCTCAGTGGAAGAGAAAAAATATCGTTCCGTGTTCATTTGATAAGCCCATGGATCTTGGTAGTGTTTTGCATAAGCTTTTATCATCTTTAAATATATGCAGCAAACATTATTTTGTAAGGCAATATGACCATGAAGTGCAAGGGGGTTCAGTTTTAAAACCGTTGGTTGGGCATGAGGATATTGGACCATCTGATGCGGGGATTGTAAGACCTGATTTGGACTCTTTTGAAGGTGTGGTCGTAAGTCATGGTATAGTGCCACGATACTCCAATCAGGATACATATTCAATGGCCGCGTGTGCAGTTGATGAGGCTGTTAGAAATTTCATTGCTGTAGGTGGTGATCCAGATCATATGGCAGGTCTTGATAACTTCTGTTGGCCTGACCCTATTGAATCTCCCAAGAATCCAGATGGCAGATATAAACTTGCTCAGCTTGTAAGAGCAAACAAGGCCGTTTATGATATTTGTACTTACTATGGAATTCCCTTAATCTCAGGTAAAGATTCAATGAAAAATGACTACATATGGGATGAGATAAAAATTTCTGTTTTACCAACACTTTTATTTTCTGTGATTGGTAAAATTAATGATGTGAGAAAGGCTGTATCGATGGATTTTAAGGGTGCGGGCGATTTAATATATATCTTAGGGCTAACAGATATGAGGATGGCTTTTTCAGAGTATTTTTATCTTATGAATAAGGAGTTTGAGACAGAGGTGCCTTTACCTCATAAGGAGATTAACAGAGAGCTTTATTATAGGCTGCATAACCTGATGGAATTGGGGTTGATAAGGTCTTGTCATGACATTAGTGATGGGGGGTTGGCTGTAGCTCTTGCTGAGTCTGCCTTTGCAGGCGGTTTTGGAGCAGATGTAGAGATCAAAGATGTGCCTGTTACAGTGCCCATGAGAGAAGACTTTATCTTATTTTCTGAGACCCCGGGTAGATTTGTCGTTACTATTGCAGCAGAAAAAAAAGATCAATTTGAGAATCTTATGAAAGGAGTGCCATTTGCCATGCTCGGGTTTGTCAATAATTCGCCTAATTTCTTAATTAAAAATAACGGTAGTATATTGGTCAAGGAAGACATCAATAAATTGAAGGAATCGTTTTTAAAAACCTTGGATTTTTGATTCACCCATGGGAAAGGTTAATTCAATAGTTATTGCCGGGAACGGAATTAATTGCGAGATGGAGATGGCCCATGCTCTTAGATTGGCAGGTTCTGATAGAGTAGACGTAGTAAATATATTTTCTCTTTTAGATGGAGACATTGATCTTTTTAATTACAATTTTCTTAATTTTGCTGGTGGATTTCTCGATGGGGACAACATGGGTTCTGCTCGTGCAGGTGCTGTTAGGATAAAGTTTGCAAAAATAAAGGGAAGTGAGGAAAGACTGATAGATAGAATTGTAGATTTTGTTGAAAAAGGGGGATTGATATTGGGTGTTTGTAATGGATTTCAACTTCTTGTAAAGCTCGGGCTTCTTCCCGGGTTTGATGGGAACTATACAGAGCAGAAAGTGACTCTAACATTTAATAAGCTTGGCCGTTTTGAAGATAGATGGGTGAATTTGAAAGCCAATAAGAGTTCCCCTTGTATTTTTACAAAAGGGATTGACAAAATATACCTCCCAGTCAGACATGGTGAGGGGAGATTCGTAGTTGATAGTGATGTTACCTTAAAAAGGCTTGTAGAAGACAATCAAATAGTTTTTCAGTATGTAAAGGGAAATGAGAATGAATATACTATGGAATATCCGTATAATCCCAATGGTTCTATATTAGGTATAGCCGGAATATGTAGCAAAGATGGTAGGATATTCGGGTTAATGCCGCATCCGGAGGCATTTTTACATTATACAAATCACCCTCGTTGGTTTAGAGAGAAACTACCTGAAGAAGGAGATGGACTAAAGTTGTTTAAGAATGCAGTAGATTATCTGAGAAATTCTTAAGCGGATCTATGTATATTTCTTCTCATTAGATACCACTTAAAAATTTAACTAAAATATTTTTTAATGCAATTCTTCTGTATTCTTCTGTGGACCTTACATCTGTGATAGGCTTGATATATTTCTGCAATATATCACAAGCGGTTGAGATTACAGAACGGGTCAAGATTTTCCCTTGTAAAAATTTCTCCAACTCATAAAGTCTGATCGGCGTTGGTGCCACAGAACCTGCTGCGAGTCTGATGATGTCAATACCCTTCTTTTCCTTTTTAATTAATCCAGCAAGTGATACCTTAGCTATTGATTGAGCCCTTCTAGTTCCTATCTTGAAGAATTCGGTTACAACTCCCTGAGGGGGTAATGGGATTTTAATTGAAAAAATTAATTCATCTTTCCCGAGTGCAGTTTGTTTATAACCTCTATAAAATTCAGATAGCTTTAATTCTCTTGTAGAGTTCATGGATGTAAGTTTTACTATGGCATCGTAGACTAAGAGAGCAGGTGCTAAATCAGCTGCCGGGGATGCGTTTGCTATATTACCACCTATAGTGCCCATATTTCTTATTGCCGGTGCTCCAATTGTTGAAGCCGCAGTTGCTAAAATAGGCAGATATTTATTTATGATCTTATTTGATTCAATGGTCGCGTGATTTGTAAGCGACCCTATTTCAACAAAATTATTCTCTTCCTTGATAAACGAAAGATTTTTGAGCATGGATATTGAGATAATTTTATTTGGCATAATCTTGTTGTTATGCCATTGTGCCAATAAGTCTGTTCCACCTGCTAGTATTATTGCATCTGGTTCTTTAGATTTAATTTCTAAAAATTCTTTTATGTTAGTAGGTAGGAATATCTTCATAGTCTACTTTCTCCCGGATGCTAATTCTATGGCTTCAAAAATTGAATTATATCCGGTGCATCTACACAAGTTTCCCGAGAGAGCTCTCTTTATTGTCTTGCGGTCTGGTTTTTTATGGTTCGAGAGAAGATAAAATGATGCGATTATCATGCCTGGGGTGCAGAAACCACATTGAACGGCATTGGTTTCAATGAACGATCTCTGTATCCTTTTGCCCAAAGAGGTCTTTTCTACACCTTCAATTGTGAGGATGTCTGTTCCATCTGGCAACACTGCCGCCAGTTGGAGACAGGCAAGTTTGAGTTCGCCATTTATAATAACACTACAGGTACCACATTCACCTTCCCCACACCCCTCTTTGGTGCCAGTCAGATCTAAAACATCTCTTAAAACATCTAACAGTCTCTGGTCTTCTTCAAATTGAATATTTTGTATCTTCCCATTTATATTCCATTTTCTTTTTATCATATCAATCCTCGATTTTTCATATGTTTTAATATTACTTCGGGTGTAATAGGAATTTCATTAATCTCAATTGAGAGTGCATTCAGTATTGCATTTCTTATGGCTGGAGCTACACCGTTGTGTGGAAGTTCTCCTAGTCCCTTAGCACCAAAGGGACCCCTTGAATATGGCTCTTCGAGAATTACTGTTTTCATCTCTGGAATGTCCTCTGAGGTTGGTATTATGTATGTCTGTAACCTGTTTTGAAAAAATTTACCATTTTTTAGATCACATCTCTCAATTAACCCGTACCCAAGTGCCTGTATAGAACCCCCCTCTAATTGACCCATTGAAAATTTTGGGTTTATAGCCTTTCCTATCTCATAAACCGAGTATAAATTAATTGGTCTTACTTCGAATGTAAACTTATTTACTTCTATTTCTACTGCTATTGCTCCCCATGAGTATACTGGATAAGCGGTCCCTTTAAAATCTGTCTCATCCCATACTTGATCAGGTGGAAAATCATATTGTTTTTCAATATACAACGGTTTTCTATTTGTTATACTCTCTGCGGCTTTCTTAAAAGGGATTCGCTTTTTGTTTTTTCCAATTATTAAAAACCCTTTTTCGATTTTAACACTGTCTTTAAAATGTTTTTCAAATAAGGACAAAAGCTCATCGCAACATAGGGAAATAATTCTTCCAACAATCATTGTCGTTCTTGAGGCTACAGTGGGACCTGAGTTTGGCACTCGTGATGTGTCAGGAAGTGGACATCTTACAAGTTCTATCGGAATATTTAGTTTGCTTGCAACTATTTGTGGAAATATAGTTTGTACTCCCTGCCCCATGTCCGTATTTGCTATAAGTATTTCAATTGTGCCATCTGGATTTAATTGAATAGCGCCTTTTGACTTGAGGATCAATTCTCCGCTTCCTGTAAACGAGGCACCATGCATAACAGTGGCAATCCCTATTCCCTTGAGGGTTTCAGTCTCTCTACTTTTACTCTGTTTTTTGTAACTCTCATATTTTTTCTTAAAGTCAGAGATGTTGATCAATCTATCGAGACACTTATCTATGGCAACACTCTCCGTTAATTTTTGACCTGTAGCCATTTCGGAACCCGTTTTTATTAGATTCTTTTTCCTAATATCATACGGACTTAATTTGAGGCGATGTGCGATCGTGTCGATAAAGGATTCCATTGCAAATAGTGTCTGTGGGGCGCCAAATCCTCGGAAAGCACCAGTCGGTGGGACATTGGATTTTATTGCATTTGCACTTATTCTGACATTGGGTATATTGTAAACTGAGCAGGCATGGAGAGCACCGCGAGATAAAACCACAGGAGAAAGGGTAGTGTATGCGCCGGCATCAAAAATTATAGTGCTTTCGAGTGCAATTATCCTTCCTTCCTTCATCACACCTGCCTTATGATGAACATAGGATGGATGTCGCTTTGTCGTAAATGAGATATCTTCCTCACGATCATATATCATTATTACGGGTTTACCTGACTTTTGGCAAAGTAAAGCTGTATGTGCCGCGAGTAGACTTGGAAAGTCTTCTTTGCCGCCAAATGCTCCACCAGTAGGAGCTTGAATAACAATCACATCTTCCTCTTTTATTCCTAAGACTTTGGCAACAGCAGGTCTGACATAATAGGGGCATTGTAAGGAACCTATGGAGTAAAATTTCCCATTTTTTTGATATGTTAGCATTCCCTGAGGTTCTAAGTATAAGTGTTCTTGAAAACCAGTATAAAATTCTGCCTCAACTATGTAACTTGCCTCGTCAAAACCTTTATTTACATCTCCTTTGTTGATGCAGGGTCTATAAAAATATGTCAGGGAATCTGGTTCCCTCTTGTATGTTTTCACAATCTCCTCTATCCCCATAATAGGTGTCTCTTCTTCTACTTCAACTTTTATATGTCTAAGAGCTTCGTAGGCCATTTTTAAACTCTTTGCAGCAATCAAAGCAACAGGTTCGCCTAAGTACTCAATTTGGTCCTTGACGAGACAAGGCATGTCATCTTTGATTATGTGAATAATGTTTTCTCCTTTAATATCGCTTGCGGTAACAATTGTGATATCACTGAAATTAAAGTGTTTGTCAAAGATTATTCCTTTTAATTTGCCTTTTGCCACAGGTGCTCTAACTGTTAAACCATATAGCATATTATCCATTTTATAGTCTGCTATAAATTTTAATCTGCCTGTTACTCTTTCAAATCCGTCAATCCTGTTAATATTTTTTCCTATGTACATAAAATCGCCCTTATAAAAACACAGTTCATATAATTTCATTTATAATATTTTTTGTCAAGTGATTCGAAACATTATTCTAATTTTTATATTGGATATTTTGCGTTGTCTTGTGTTATAACCAAATCTACATAATCATGTTTGCCCCAGTTCCGGAAATTTAATACTATAATAAAAACTAACTCAATTTTTGATCCCGGTTTGAAGAAGAAGTTTTCTTCCTTGATTATTCATAAATCACCACCTTAATCGGTTGTAAGTAAGGGTGATGAAAATAATTCACTGCTGTCTATTAAGTTGGTAAGAATAGATTCCCACTCCTGTTAGTACCTCTCATACTTTATAGTGTTACCTGGAGAGATGGGGTATTATTATTCCCATAGTTGTTAAATAAAGGTAGTGACCGTAGTTAGAAGAGGTTTTCTTTTTCATTTTGGACCTATAGAGAGGAAATAAATATCTTAGGTAATTATTCATTTTGTCCCCAAAAGATAAGATGTGTTAGAATTTAAATGTATCATAATTTAAGGGGTATGGGCATGAAAACTAAAGATATAATCAAATTAGTAACTAGCAAAAAAGCTTTCGATTTTCCCATAAAGATAGAGGTTTTAAAAAGACATAGTAGGTGTATTTACTGTGGAAGCGAAAGAATAGAGCTTGGTAGGAGAATACAGATTAGGTGTCCAGATTGTCTAAGGGTGTTTAGCCCAAGATGTTAAGGTATAAGGATAAAATATGGAGACCTTCTTCTTGTTTTGGTATTTTTCACACTTGAGGTATCCACTCTAAGATGTAGTAGGGAATGTAACTTATCATACAGGACGGTGTATAATATATACAGGGTTATAAGGGATAGGATAGTGGGAAAGTGGATGAAGGATAAAGTGAGAGGAGAAGTAGGACGGATGGAAGTTGTTTTAGGGGTAGGAGTGGAGGAAGAGGAGCGGAAAAAGAAAGATACCTTTACTTGGGATATTAGAAAAAACTAGAAGAGTTGCAGTATAGGTAGTGAAGGATGTGAAGGGAGAGACACTTTTGAGAGAGACGATAAAGAAAGTAAAGAGTGGTAGTCTAATACATACAGATGTATGGAAAGGAGATGATAGTTTACTTAATGTATGGATTCAGGCAGTATGGGGTGGATAAGAGTTTTTGTATATTACCTAAAGGAGTTGGAGTGGAGGTATAATAACAGAAATGAAAACTTATATAAGGCATTATTTAAACAATTAAACATTTGGGAACATAATGCACAATCGCCAAAATCAATTATCGTATATCATACTTATCTTAAGTAGAATTTTTGTTAGCTAAACAATGTAGGCTCCTATTCAGATTATAGTAATAGGTAAAACAGAGGTGTTTTGACTAATAATTATTTTGACGTATTTTCATAAAAAATACCCTGTTAGAATGCTTCTTATTCACCTTATATTTACATTAAATACGTTATTATTTCTTAAGGTGTGAGTTATTGATGGGGTATGAGTTCATTTTTGAATAACATAGCTGAAGATATATAGACCGAATAATTAAAGAAAATAAACCTCAATCAAAATGTGTGTAAATATCTCTAAGTTAATTTGAGTAGATTCTCTGTGAGTATAAAGGACACAGTGCTAGAGAGATTTGACATTTTGTTTTTTAAAGAATAATGTTGATTAACATTTATTGACGACTTGATATGATAAATTACGAAGAAGAGTTGGATGATAGACAAATTGAGGCGGTAAAGCATTTTGAGGGTCCTTTGCTTGTTCTGGCTGGTGCAGGAAGTGGAAAGACAAGGGTTATTACATATAGGATTGCCTATCTAATCGATAGATATGGGGTGGATCCAGAAAATATTCTTGCTATGACTTTTACAAACAAGGCCGCAAATGAGATGAGGACAAGAGTCGATTTGATTCTTGGTAAAAAGTGTAATGTCTTTGTGAGTACTTTCCATTCTGCGTGTGCCTTTCTTTTAAGGAAATACTCATACAAGCTAGGATATACCAATAATTATGTAATCTATGATGAAACAGACTCGAAAAAAATTATTAAAGAGATATTAGAGATTTACTCTCAGGACAGTTCTGTGGACAATGTCCACAAATACTATAATGAGATTTCATCTAGGAAGGATAATGGTGAGGATATCCTGGCGGTTGAGAATTCATCGTTGAATGTCGAGGTGTTTAGGGCATATCAAAAGAGGCTTATAATGTCCAATGCAATGGATTTCTCTGATCTTATATTTAACATGGTTAAAATTTTGAAGATGTTTGATGAGATTAGAGAAAGGCTCTCTTCAAAATTTAGGTTTATTCTTGTAGATGAGTTTCAGGATACGAATAGGATACAAATGGACTTCTTACTTCTCCTTTTGAAAAACCATAGAAATATATGTGTTGTTGGAGATGATGACCAATCCATATATAGATGGAGAGGGGCGACTATAGAAAATATCCTGGGTTTTGGTGGTCACTTTGAGGATGCAAAGATTGTTAAGCTCGAACAGAATTATCGTTCAACAGGTGCTATTATATCAGTAGCAGCTGAATTAATAAAGAATAATGATAAAAGGCATGTAAAGACGCTCTTTACAAAGAATCCGTTAGGTGAAAATATAACATTTTATACAGCTGAAAATGATATTGATGAGGCATCATTTATTGCATCTGAGATTCTTCGCTTAAAGGAGAGTAAGAAAAAAGAGTTTGGCGACTTTGCCGTATTGGTGAGAACAAATGCTCAGATGAGAATAATAGAAGAAAAGTTTCGGTTTTCTAATATACCATACGAGGTGGTCGGTGGAACAGAATTTTACAAACGTAAGGAAATTAAGGATATTATCAGTTACTTGAGAGTGATAGTAAATCCTAAGAGTGATATGGATTTTGAGAGAATATTAAATACTCCGCCGCGCGGTTTTGGAGATGCAACCTTGATGAAAATACGAGACATAGCTATTAAGAATAATATATCTCTCTTCGAAGCCGCATTGAGATATGAAAAGACTCAAAACTTTAGCATGTTTTTGATTAGTATTGCAAAGCAGATGGATAATATCTCTGCAAGGGATGTAGCAGAAAAGATTATTAATGAGACAAATTATAGGTCTTACCTCGAGCAATATTATAAAAATGACTATTTGGATAGGTTGGCGAATATAGATGAGCTTTTGAACTCAATGATTCCAAGAGATGGAAGTGAACCTTTATCTGTTAGACAATTTTTGGAAAATGTTAGCCTGTTGTCAGATATAGATAGAGCTTCACTTTCAATAAGAAATGTTTCCATTATGACAATTCATTCTGCTAAGGGTCTCGAGTTCCCAATAGTGTTTATTGCTGGATTCGAAGAAAACCTAATTCCACATTTTAAATCTGTTATGGATGAAGACGAGATAGCTGAAGAGAGACGATTACTTTATGTGGCGATTACGAGAGCAAGGGAAAAACTGTATCTCTCTTATGCTAAAGAGAGATTTCAGGCTGGTCTGCCATTGGTTAGAAGAAAAAGTAGGTTTTTTGATGAGTTGCCTCATAACTTGTTTACCTTTTTGCCTGTAAAGGAGGTCAGGAAAGACTTGATCTTTGAAGAGAATAAAGAAAAGGATGTTGGCTATAAAATTGAGTATTATCCAGAGCTTATGAAAATGACACCGAATAAAAATGATCTCCCATTTAAAATTGGTATGAACGTCTTTCATAACAAGTTTGGGATAGGGGTTATTAAACAGATAGAGGGTAGTGGTGAGGATATAAAACTTGTGATTTTTTTTGAAAAATGGGGATTGAAGAGATTACTCCCTTCGTATGTTAGGATAATTTGAATTTTGGGGAATAATGAAATTGACTCATTACTGTTTAAATTTCACTTGACACTCTTTAAAAGAAAAATAGTTGCTAGAAATCCAAATTCTATATTGTTGGCAGATCGTAGATATAACAAAAGGGCTAAAGAGTGTGTATCTGGGCCATAGAATCGGGAGGGGCCTACAGTTGATCATATTTTAGAATTTAGAAGTTATTTATTAGATTCAAATTCATTGTAGATCTTGCCACAATGACCACCAGAGTAGAAAGTTCAAAAATGAAATATATAGGGTCTATTTAGTTCTCCGAAGATCACAAAATGAGAACAAAATTACTCCTAAGGGGTATTGATTCAATCTGATTATGGAAAAGTTAGGATACATATGCGACATTAAGGAGTAATGAATTACTACACAAGAGTATATCCTATATTTGGTAGAATTTAGAGGATTCTACAGTAGGAGGTTTCAAGATATATTCTATAGGGATTTCTCATTATTTTTCCTATCCTTGTTGTCCAAAGATAAACACATACATTGAGAGGTATAATAGGACCATCCAGTAGGAGTTCATTGAAGCAAATCTGGATATCATCCACGATAAGTCATTATTTCATCAAAGACTCGCTGAGTATTTCATCTTCTGTAGTACTCAGAGACCGCACAAGTCACTGGGGTTAAGAAGCCCTTTAGAGTATTTAGTTGAAAATGGAGAAATGCCGCAAATGTCCTTGACTTATACAGACATTTTTAAATACAGCACACTTTTATACTTGATTATTTTTGATAGGGTGAATAGGATTTACTAGTCTTTATCTAATAGGAAGCAATTATGAGTAAGGGCCCAAGTTTTCCTAAAGGCATTAGATATGAGATTCCAGAAAAACTACCTGTTCTACCGGTGAGGAATATCGTGTTGTTCCCAATGGTGTCTATGCCAATGATGATCGGTAGAGAGAAGTCAATAAAACTTATTGATGATGTATTGGTGAGTAATAGATTTGTAGCAATTGTGGCCCAAAAGGATCCGGATATAGAGGATCCTAAGGAAAGTGATCTATATAGAGCTGGTTGTGTCGCAATTGTTCTTAAGATGATGAAATTCCCAGATGGTCAAATGAGGACACTTATTCAGGGTATAGCAAGAATAAACATCGATGAGTTTTTAACAAGTGAGCCATATTTTACGGCAAGGGTTTCTCAAATAAAGGAGAGTTTTGAATATTCTGAAGATTCTCAGGCAAAGATAAGCGCTCTTAAGAAGAGCTTTCAGATTTTAGCTGAACGTTCTCCTATAATCTCAAAGGACCTTGTAGGAACTGTGATGTCTAGTGACGATCCAAGTTTTTTGACAGATATCATAGCGATAAATCTTAATCTGAAGTTGCCTGAACTCCAGGAATTACTTGGAGAGGGTAATATCAACAAGAGGTTAGAGCGTGTTCTTGATAATTTGAATAGAGAAATAGAGGTTCTTGAACTTGGTAACAAGATTCAGGACAATGTAAGACAACAGATTGATAGAAGTCAAAGGGAATATTATCTAAGAGAACAGCTTAAGGCTATAAAAAAAGAGTTGGGTGATGATGATGGTGAACGAGAAATACAGGAGTTTAGAGAAAAGATTGAAAAACTGGGACTTCCAGATGAAGTTAGAAAAGAGGCTGAGAGAGAGCTGTCTAGGATGGAAAAGATGCACCCAGAGAGTGCAGAGTATACGGTCTCTAGGACATATTTAGATTGGATCTGTGAACTACCATGGAATATCTCTACTGAGGATAATCTTGACATAGAAAATGTCAAAAAGACTCTTGACGAGGATCACTTTGGTCTTGAGAAGGTGAAAGACAGAATTATAGAGTATCTTGCCGTGAGGAAATTAAAGTCCGATATGAAAGGTCCTATACTCTGTTTTGTAGGTCCTCCAGGTGTTGGAAAGACATCTTTGGGTAGATCTATAGCAAGGGCAATGGGAAGAAAGTTTGAGAGGCTTTCACTGGGAGGTATTAGAGATGAGGCAGAAATAAGAGGTCATAGACGAACTTATGTCGGGGCGCTGCCTGGTCGAATAATTAGGGCACTAAGAAAGGTCGGTTCAAACAACCCTGTAATAATGCTTGATGAGGTAGATAAGTTAGGGATGGATTTTAGAGGGGATCCAGCTAGTGCCCTTTTAGAAGTTTTAGATCCAGAGCAAAATTTCTCATTTACTGATCATTATTTGGACGTACCCTTTGACTTGTCTAAGGTGCTTTTTATTACGACAGCCAATCTTATGGATCCTATCCCACCACCCCTTTTGGATAGAATGGAGATAATAGAGATCCCTGGCTACATTGTTGAAGAAAAATTGATGATAGCAAAAAATCATCTTATTCCAAAGCAAATAAGAGAAAACGGGCTTTCAGGTGATCTAATAAGTTTTAAAGATGAAGCAATCATAAAGATTATAAGTTCTTATACAAGAGAGGCGGGTGTCAGAAACCTTGAGAGAGTTATTGCCTCTGTCTGTAGGAAAGTTGCAAGAAATGTGGCCATTGGAAATAAAGAGAGAGTTATTGTTGACGAAAAAAAGCTTGTAGAATTTTTAGGCCCTGAAAAACACTTTAGTGAAATTGTAGAAAGAACCAATATTGCTGGTGTTGCCATTGGTCTAGCATGGACACCCGTTGGTGGAGAAATCCTATTCATTGAGGCTACTCGGATGAAAGGTTCTAAGGGATTTTCTCTTACTGGAAAATTAGGTGAGGTCATGAGTGAATCTGCGCAAGCAGCTCTCGCATATATTCGTTCGAATGCGGCGCGCTTTGGAATTGAAGAGGATTTTTTTGAAAAAGGTGATATACATGTTCATATCCCTGCAGGTTCCATTCCCAAAGATGGTCCTTCAGCCGGGATCACAATTGCTACAGCGATTGTAAGTCTTTTGACAGGTAAACTTGTCAGATCTGATACTGCAATGACAGGTGAGATCACACTAAGAGGTAAGGTATTGCCTGTGGGAGGGATTAAGGAGAAAATTTTGGCGGCAGCTCGGATGGGTATAACACGAATTATACTTCCAAAAAATAATGAGGCTGATCTTTCTGATATTCCAGAAAACATTAGATCTAAGCTCACCTTTATTCCAGTTGCTACAATGGAAGAAGTCCTTGAAAACGCGATTAGCGATTTTAAACTAACAGATGAATTATCTAGTAAGGAAGAAAGGAATAGTAGAAAGAAAAAAAGTAAGTAATCTGTGGCTGCCGAATTTAAAAAATGTTATTGTAAATAAATGATTTTAGAGTATAATAACATTGATGGGGTTTACGTTACCTAAGTTGACAAAGATACTTATTGTTGCCGAAGAAATCACATGTAAGTTTTTTGCTGAGAATTTCAAGAATAGTGGATTTGAGTTTCACTTTTCTGATTCTTATGTGGCTGCAATTCAACATCTGGAAGATGGCCTTTTTCAGATAATTGTTGCAGACAATAGAGTAGAGGGGATGAGCGGTATTCAGTTTTTAGAGAGATGTAAGACATTTGCTCCAGATATATTAAGAGTGTTAATTGTGAGGGATGGAGATACCAGGGTTTTACTCGAGGCTATCAATAGAGGAGGGATATTTAAGATATTAATGCACCCATTGGATGTGAAAGAGGTGTTTAGTGCTTTAAGTGATGCCTCTCTTCATTATTGGACAGAGAAGGAGCATGAGAGACTCTCCAATCTTATTAAAGAGCAAAATACAGAGCTTGTTGTTAGAACCCTTAATCTTGATAAAGAGATATATGAGAGGACGGCTTCACTGCTAAACGGTCTTGTAGCCGCTCTTGACCTTAGAGATTCGGATACGAGATGGCATTCAAAAAGGGTATCTTTGTATTCAAGGAGAATAGCAAAGGCATTGGGGATAAAGGGAGAGGAATTGGGACAGATAGAAAGAGGTGCTTTGCTGCATGATATTGGTAAGATTGGTATCAAGGATGCTATTCTACTTAAAGCAGGGCGACTAACGAGAGAAGAGTGGGAGGAAATGAAGAAGCACCCGGAGATGGGATATAGACTATTGGAAGGTTCAGATTTTTTAGAACATGAGAGAATAATAGTCCTACATCACCAAGAGAGGTATGATGGTAAGGGCTATCCTCAGGGGTTGAAGGGGAAGGAGATTGACATCGGTGCAAGAATATTTGCTATAGCTGATACGTTTGATGCAATGACATCTGATAGACCCTATAGAAAGGCTCTTCCGTTTAAGATCGCAAGGGAGGAGATAATAAGATGTAGTGGGACACAGTTTGATCCGCGAATTGTTGAAGCTTTCTTGTCTGTGCCACCTCATGAGTGGCGGGAAATTAGAGAAAGGTTAGAGGGTAGGGATCCTTATCAGGAATTGATAAATGCACCAAAGCCTCTACCTCTGTCTCAGGGTGTAAATG
>JAOAFA010000127.1 GCA_026416535.1 Deltaproteobacteria bacterium | reverse complement strand
TTTCTTATAAAGGGTTATAAAAATGTCAATCTGGATAATATTTCCAAAGAACTCAGAATATCAAAAAGGACAATATACAATATTTTCACATCAAAAAAACACCTTTTTTCAGAGTGTTGTCTCACCATATTTCTCGGATTGACTGATATTGCTGTACCTATATTAAACAATACAAATCTGACTCCATTTGAAAAGATTACAAAAATTATAAGAACTTTTATCCCTCAGATTTCAAGAATACCGCCCTCCTTCCTAAATGATATGAGACTATATACGCCCGCGTTATATCAGGATTTTCTTTCATTCAGAGAATTTATGTTGCTAAGATACCAAGGGATAATAAAATCCGCTCAAAAGGCAGGCTTTGTGCGAAATGATATAAACACAGAGATTCTTACTGATATCCTCCTTCTGTCAGCAAATAATATACTCATTCCTGAATATCTCATGGCAAAGAATATTTCACCCAGTGAGGGGTTGGGTCATATATTAAAAATAATATTTTTAGGTATACTCAGTGAAGATGCAAGAATTCAGATAAAGGAAATATAGTATGATGAAAAAACAATTATTGTTGATTTTTCTCCTGTTTTTCTCTCTTGCCCAGTGTAAAAAGGAGAACCCTGATGTAATTTCAGCCTCTGGAATACTGGATTCTACTCAAATAAGAATTTCTTCAAAACTCGGTGGAAAAATATTAAAAATGTATGCAGATGAAGGCAGAAAGATAAAAAAGGGTGATATACTCTTTGAGACCGACTGTGAAGAACTCAGACTTCAATTACTTCAGGCGGAGACCAATTTAATGATTGCAAAGAATCAGTATTCCCTCGTTATTAAAGGCGCACGAAGGGAGGATATTGAGCAGGTTAAATACTCCATAGACATACTTGAGACCAATCTGCTTATTGCCAAGAATGACTTTGAGCGTGCAAAGAGACTTTTTGAGGCAAATGCCATTAGTCAGAAAACCCTTGAGGAGGCTGAACTCAAGGTAAAAGTAATAGAAAAACAGATTGAGGCATCCAAACAAAATTACCAAAAAGTAAAAAATATATCCCGTGCTGAAGAGATTGAGGCAGCAAGATTGAGAATTGAATCTTCAAATATCGCCATAGACATCCTTAAAGAGAGGATGTCCGATTGCACTGTGACATCACCTGTTGATGGGACTATTACAAAAAAGATATTCAATGAAGGAGAGTTGATTGCCCCGGGTAGTCCAGTATATCTTATTACCGATACATCCAAAATATTTTTAAAGATATACTTGCCTGAAAAGGAGATATTCAGAATCAAAATAGGAGATAAAGCCATAATTAAGACCGATGCAGACATTGGTGAATTTCAAGGTGTAGTGACATACATCTCTGATGAGGCTGAATTTACACCCAAGACAATCCAAACAAAGGATGAAAGGACTAAACTTGTATTTATGGTAAAGATTGAGATAGATAACGTAGATGGCAGGCTTAAATCGGGACTTCCCGCAGATGCATATTTTAATTTAAAAAACAGATGATTTCAATTACTAACCTTAGAAAATCATATAAAAGTAAGACGGACAAAAGTTTTGTATTGGATATCAGAGAGTTGACCATTCAGAGGGGTGAATATGTGTCCATTATAGGTCCCGATGGCTCAGGCAAAAGCACATTAATCAAAATAATCTGTGGAATATCACCGTTCGAAAGCGGAAAGGTTTGTATAGCAGGATATAAACTCCCTGAGGAATTCATTAAAGCCCGTCTCAAAATAGGATATCTGTCGCAAAACTACACTCTTTATAAAAATCTTACAGTTTATGAAAATATGGATTATTTTGCCTCCCTTTTTGGAATAGGTGGTAAAAAAGAAAAGATACTCAATCTTCTTGAACTCGTAGGGTTATTGGATTTTAAAGACCGTCTCTCAAAAGACCTCTCAGGTGGAATGAAGCAAAAATTATCAATAGCCTGTGCACTTATAAGGTCACCAGAGGTTTTGGTTCTTGATGAACCGACAACGGGAGTTGACCCGCGTTCACGAAGAGAGATTTTTAGCATCATCGAAGAAAAAGTGGCACAGAGAATGACTGTTATATTCAGCACATCATATATGGACGAGGCTGAGAGGGCTGAAAGGGTTATAATAATGAACAACGGGGAGATTTTAAGAGATTTCAAAACTGAAAACATTCTGAACAACAACATATACAAGTCTATTGAACAATTTTATACACACATAATAGAGAAATAATGGAAATCATCAGTGTAAAATCTTTAACAAAGAGATTCGGCAACTTTACAGCTGTGGACAACATATCTTTCGGACTCAAACCCCTTACAATAAATGGCTTTTTAGGACCAAACGGCGCAGGGAAGACAACCACAATAAAGATGATTTGCGGATTGTTGAGACCGGATGAAGGTAGTATATTCATTGAGAACATCGATGTCATAGAGAACCCAGAGAAGGCAAGAGAGAAAATGGGCTATATGTCTCAGAACTTTTCACTCTATCCCGATCTCACTGCAAGAGAGAACATACTCTTTTTCGCAGACTTATATAAAATAAAAAAATCAGAAAGAGATAACCGATATGCCGAGTTAACTGATGAATTAAATTTACATGAATATCAGAACACGCTTACATCTGACCTGCCACTGGGGATAAGGCAGAGGGTTGCACTGGCATCTGCAGTAATACATCACCCTGTTTTACTCTTTCTTGATGAACCAACAAGCGGAGTAGACCCTATATCACGTATGAAATTTTTTGATTTTATCCGAAAATACATAAACAGCCATAAGGCAACGGCCATTGTTTCTACTCATTTTCTGACAGAGGCGGCCCATTGCAACGAAATCTTTCTTTTTAACCGGGGAAAGATTATTTTAAGCGGTCAACCGGCAGAGATTATTCAAAATTTCAGGTATAATATCTTCGAGACAAAGACATCTCTTCTCACAGGTGAAATAAAAAATATACTCAATAACAGTGAAGGAATTATTGAGTTTTATATATTTGGTAAAAGAGTCAGAATTATCACAGAAGAAGATATTGATATTCAACAGATATCAGTAAGAACCGGAATTGATATAAGCAATATCTCTGTTGTTGCCCCGTCTTTTGAAGATGTGTTTATAAGCCTTACAAATGATTAGAAGAATTTTGCCATTTATAAAGAAAGAATTTACAGAGATCCTGCGGGATAGGCTGAGTATTACATCCCTTTTGCTCCTCCCCTCCATTCTACTGTTTTTATACGGATATGCGATATCACTTGATATTAAAGAGATAAAAATCAGCATATGTGATAAGGAAAGGTCTGAATTTAGCAGAGAATTTACAGATGGTCTGATATCAAGTGGATATTTCAGGATAACTGCAAGAAGAGAATCTCCAAATGAGATTGAGTCAGACCTCAGAACTTCAAAATCACAGGTCGGAATTATATTTTATCCGTCTGTATACAAGAATTTCCTAAGAAACAATGAGCCATCTGTTCAGATTCTCGTAGATGGTTCAAATGCTCAATCTTCACAGTATACACTGAATTATCTGGTTGGTGCCATTGAGAGATTTACACAGAATGCTATAAAGAAGGAACTAATCAGGATAAACACCATTCAAACACCAACGGAACCCCTGCTTACTGAAAGGATCCTTTTTAATCCACTCTTAAAAAGTCCGTTATATCTCATACCTGGCCTAATCGCATTTGTGATTATGATAACAGGAGCAATCTCAACAACAATATCAATAGTAAAGGAGAAGGAGAACAGAACTTTTGAACAGGTTATTCTATGCCCTGTCAGTCCATTTACACTGATTATTGGAAAAATAATCCCGTATTTTGTGATATCACTTGTCTCATCTGCCATTATGATTTTACTATCAATATTATTTTTTGACCTGCCAACCAAAGGCTCTCTTCTATTCCTTTCTTACGCAGTGATTATATTCCTCTTATGCGCATCGGGCTTTGGGATGCTGATATCTACTATCTCCTCCTCCCAACAGGTGGCTTTTACTATAGCCGCCTTCTCAACACTTCTACCTACAATTATCCTCTCTGGTTTTGTCTTCCCGATAAATAACATGCCTGAAATAATTCAGCTAATTACATATATCGTTCCTGCAAAATATTTTATTGCAATTTTAAGAGGAATTCTTCTCAAGGGCTCCTCTCTCAGTGAACTTTACCCCGAGACATTATCACTCACAATCTTTGCAGTACTAATCGTATCTGCCTCAATAATACGAATAAAAAAGAAAGGAATAATCTGATGTGGGTAATTATCTCATTTATAAAAAAGGAACTCAGGCAGATTAAGAGAGACAAGAGAATACTTCCTATTTTGGTGGTTGCACCAGTTCTTCAACTACTTGTCCTTGGGTACGCTGCAACTTTTGATATAAAAAACATTGAATTTGCAGTGTGCGATTTTGATATGAGTAACTCTTCCCGCGAACTGATAGATAATTTTACAAGTAGTTCCTATTTTATATTAAAATACCAGACTCACAGTACAACAGAGATTGATACACTCCTGAGTTCAGGCAGAATAAAGTCAGCCTTAATCATACCTAAAAACTTTGAGAAACAGTTATATACGGATAGAAATACGAAAGTATTATTTTTAACAGACGGGACAGAAGGCACAATGGCAAATGTCTCACTAATGTATGCCAGAACGATACTCTCAAGATTTATAAACAGATACAACACAGGTCAGATGTACCGTGTCCCAGCAATAAGATACGAATTAAGAATATGGTATAATCCTGACCTTAAGAGCTCAAATTTTATGGTCCCGGCAATCTTTGCCCTTCTCTTATCAATAGTGGCGATGCTAATTCCTTCTATGGCTTTAGTCAAAGAAAAGGAGACAGGCACGATTGAACAACTATATGTAACCCCTATAAAACCTTATCAGATAATATTCGGAAAAATGAGTGCATTTATGCTTATATCAATAATCGATGTGGTCATCGTAACGACGATAGCTGTACTATGGTTTAACGTCCCTTTGAGAGGGAGCCTGTTTGACCTGGTGGCAGCTATACTATTGTTTCTCATTTCCACACTTGGAATTGCAACATTTTTCTCAACAGTTACAAACACACAGCAGCAGGCTATGATGTCTGTCATGTTTCTCTTCTTTTTACCTTCAATGCTCCTGTCAGGATTTATCTTTCCTGTTGAAAATATCCCACTTCTTGTCAGGTGGATTTCATATATCTTACCACTTACATATTTTATTGACATCTTAAGAAACCTCTTCCTCAAAGGGAGCACGATATCAGAGTTGTGGATTCAATATAGTATGCTATCTCTGATAGGAATCGCAATTTTCATTTTTAGTCTCTTAAAGTTCAGGAAAAATATCGACTAATAATTTACCTTCTGTTTACTCATGCTCTTCCATGAGCGTGAGATAAACTTCTTTCGGGGGGCGATCAACTGACCTCCCTCCTTTGCTTTTTTACAAAGCTTTTTTGCACAATAAAATATCTATCTGGTTTTTACACTCACTATATGGATTGTTACTATTATTGCAATCACTATGAGAAATATTTTTAGGGCTATATTGGCTATAAAAAAAATAGAAGACGACAAAATTGTTATCCACAGGAGCGATATTGAGTATATCTTGATCTTCAAGGGTATCCCAAGGCCACTTCTATAATCTGAAATATACCTACCAAAGTATCTATTGGTCATTAACCAGTTATGCATCTTGTCTGAGCTCTTTGCAAAACAAAACCCTGAGAGTAATAAAAAAGGTGTAGTCGGGAGTATGGGCAAAAATATCCCTATTATTCCTAAACACAGGCTGATAAAACCGACTGTGAGATAGAGAATTTTCATACCAATAAATTAATGACTTTTCACACAAAATCAATTGAAAAACTTAATCTCAAGTAGATGATATTGAGCCTGCTTGTATCTCTACAGAATATGTGTAAAACTGGATATGGTGAAATCCGCTTCAAAAAGAGTACCCTACATCCTACGAGTAAACCCCGAGAGGTTATATTTGTTCAACTTCCAAAACCTTACATCATATGCTCTCAATTCCTCTTCTTTTAAGAGCATGCCTCGCTTCTTAATCTTATATCGACCACCACTTTTCACAGTGTGAGAAAAAGAGGGATTTTATTAATTCACCTTCTTTAGTCACTCAGTAGTAGACTTGCGGTATAAAACAAGAAAACGTTGGCACTCAATGAGGATATGCTAGGTACCCCTTCCTTTTATGTTTGATCGACATATTATATTTTCGGAGGGCTTATGTGGAGTCAATAAATCTTGTGAAGTTAATAATGTGCTAAAAACTGGTATAAAAATTGCAGGCAGGAGTAAAATATTGAAGGAGGTAGGCATGAGCAACATATCGCCCATAGTATTGTCAGGTATTGATACGAAGGAGTCTACAACAAGACAAGTACCCAAACAGAATTTTTCAAAAATCCTGCAAGAAAGTCTTTCTACGACCAGTCGTATATTGGCAAATGGTGTTGCTGTTGTGGCCCCTGAGCTTAATGTATCAAAGAGCATTGTTTCTACGATAAATAAAGATATGTTAAATAATTCTCCAGAAATTCATAACAAAGATACAGTCAAAACAGAAGTGGCAGATACTTTAAACAAAGGCACTAACGAGATTACGGGCAATCAGCCGACTACTACCTCAGATTTACTCAAAGCAACAAAGGCACTGCAGGAGGCTAACTGGCATTTCTCATTAGAATATCTTAGTCTTCAAGAGAAGGTGCAAAGCGAAAACAGATACTTCTCTACAGTATCAAATATTATGCGGACACGACATGATTCTGCAAAAAACGCCATAAACAACCTGAGGTAAATATATGTCTGGAATAAATCCTATTACAATGAACTCCACAAGTTCAGTTGCTAATTCTTCATCGAAACAAAATATAATTGGGACCTCCTTTAAGGAAATCCTCACGAATATTGACAAGAATTTCATCAATATAGAACAACAAGTAAACTTTGCAGTAAGAAATGACAAACTTTCTCCAGCACAACTCTTGGCTCTCCAGTCAGGTGTATTAAGATCCTCATTAGAATTAGACATTACAAGCAGGCTCATAGAAAAGATCACGAGTGGTATTAAACAAACCATGAATAGTCAAATATAAATATGAAGAAAACACCAATACCAATTATTGTTGTCCTTTTGTTATTCTCTTGCACTAAAGAGTTACTTCATTCTATTCAAGAAGAACAGGCAAATGATATTATTACTCTACTAAACGAGCACGGTATAAAGGCTGAAAAGATTTTGGATGTTGGACAAGATGGGCTTCTTTTTAAGATTGTGGTGCCAGAAAGTGACTATGGTAAGAGCTGGAATATCTTGAGAGAGAATGGGCTACCACGAGAGAAGATCAGAGGTCTTTCTGATATATACCAAAAACAGGGGCTTATATCCTCTTCATTTGAAGAACAGGCACTTCTAATTCAAGCAATCAAAGGAGAAGTAGAAAAGACCCTTGAAACAATAGACAACGTTATCAAGGCGAGGGTAATAATATCATTACCTACGTTAAGTCAAAATCCCTTTTCTGAGACTGAGGTAACAACTGCGGCCTCGGTCCTACTTAAAGTAAAAAAGGGGACTACCATTAGTAAAGACGCTATTAAAGGTATCTTAACTGGTGCGCTCTCTTCTTTGGAGAAAGAGAGGATCACTGTTGAGATAGTTGAGTCATCTCCAAACAGTTCCTTAAGAAGGAACGGAATGACATCTATAGGACCATTTGTGGTGTCCGAATCATCAGCTCGAATGTTTTACTTCGTTATAATGGGATTTCTCTCTACCTTGTCTTTGGGGATTGGAGGCTTTCTTTATTTCCTCTTTAGAAAAAAGACAAATACTTTGAAAGAGTCAGAGGAACTTTGAGGATGAAGAGGTTTACATTGGCTATTGATTTATTTTTAACCGTTGGGCTTTTGAGGAAAGAAGAACTAAAATTTTTTAGCAGTCAGATTAAGGATTGTCTTTTCGCTGATAGAAATAAAAGAGACGTTAATAATATAATTAGCTTAGTTCAGGATATGAATATATGCAGGGATACGAGATTTGTAAGGAGATAGAAGAGACAAAAAATGGGCTCGAAAGGCTGATTAAAACATACGAATATATGCCTAAGGAGCTTTACAACGAGGTCCAAAATATAATTGGATTGATTAGCAACTTTTTGAAAATTCTTACAACTATGATGACAGAGATAGAAAAGTTAAAAGGTGAGGCATACACCGAAGGATTAGAAATGGGGAGAAGGGATGGAATAAAAGAATACGAATTGGCAGCGAAACAATTGATTAATAATGGTGTGGAGTTTAAGAAAAGGGAAATTGATGAGATTAACAACCTATTTAAGCAGTTCATAAATAAACTCTCTCACCATATATCCTTAACGAACACTCAGTTTGTTATTGAGTATATCAACAGGTTTGTTAACAACACAAAAGGCGAAGACATAAAAGTTATTGTTTCATCAACATTATATGAAAAAATTTGGCAACATATTTCTCTACCAGAGTTTGTTAAAATAATACCCGATAATTCATTATCAGATGGACAGATCTTCGTGGAGGTTAATGGTGTATTAAGTGATGAAGGAATTGATCGGTTCTTCGAGGAAATGGTGATTTGATGGAGAATATACCTAACATCCACAAAAGTGCGGGAAGAATCCTATCGGTTAAAGGATATACTGTTATATCAGATATCCAAAATGTAAGAATTGGTGACATAATTGAAGTTGTCCAAAAAGATGAACAACTGACTGGTGAGATAATAGGTTTTGAAGAAAACAGGTCAATAATCATGATGCATTCAGATACAGTCGGTCTAAGGCAGGGTTCCATCCTCAGAGTTAGGACAAATTCTCAGAGAGTGCTCGTTGGACATGGGTTAATCGGTAAGGTTATAGATGGATTTGGCAAAATAATATCAGGTGGGGGAATGATATCCGGAGAAGGAGTAGAATTACTAAATCAACCCCCCCATCCTTTAACAAGGAGGAAGATTAATAGTATATTCGAGACAGGTATAAAGACAATAGACGGGCTTCTAACCTTAGGTAAAGGTCAGAGAGTGGGTCTCTTCGCGGGCTCAGGTGTAGGGAAAAGCACCCTTCTTGGGAATATTACAAAATTTGCAAAGGCGGACATAATTGTTGTTAATCTCATTGGAGAACGCGGTAGAGAGGTAAAGGAGTTCATTGAGGATGTTCTCGGAGAGGAGGGAATGAAAAGGTCAATACTAATCATATCTACAAGCGATCAGTCCCCTCTTCTAAGGGTAAGATCAGCTTATGTAGCAACAGCCATTGCAGAGTATTTTAGAGAATTAGGAAAAGATGTCTTACTCTTGATGGACTCACTAACTAGATTTGCAAGGGCTCAGAGGGAATTAGGATTGTCCATTGGAGAACTACCTGTCAGAAATGGGTATCCTCCGTCAGTCTTTTTGAAGCTTGCCAAACTTTTGGAGCGGAGTGGAACGTCCAGTAAAGGTAGTATCACGGCTATTTATACAGTCCTTGTTCAGGGAGATGATATGCAAGAGATCATAGCTGATGAAATCAGAGGTATACTCGATGGACATATAGTTCTAAGGAGGGAGATCGCTGCAGCTGGGATATATCCAGCCATCGATGTACTTCACTCTGTCTCTAGAGTCATGAATAATTTAATATCAGAGGAGCACAAGCTTTTAGCTCAGCAAATCAGGGAAATGATGGCTATATATGAAAAAAATAGGGAGATTATATCCCTTGGTATGTATACTAGAGGAACTAACAAAAAGCTTGATGAGGCAGTTGATAAAATGGATAGGATATACTCATTTCTAAAACAGGGGAGTAATGTATCTCCATTATGTGAAACAATAAATGAGATGAAGGAGATAGTCTGTGATTAATGGTGGTCTTTATTTAGTGATAAAAAGCAAAAAATATTTTAGAGTTATGCCCACTTTCATGGTATGTAGAGAATGACACTGTAGATGTTGGTTGGATTTGCCTGTCCTTCAATCCACTTGTAATCGGGTCCTTCAGGGGGAGAGGAATAATTGAAAATCCAGTAATGATTTTCAGAAAGCCTTATGTACGAGGCAAAGCAGGTATCTCCCTTCGACGGAAGGTCAACAAGAAATTTCACTGTAAGATTCTTGGGGTCTACCTCCCATACAGAACATCTCTTTGGAGCAAATGAATACTCTATCTCATATTTATTCCTCTGCTCAACAAAACTCAGCTCTCTCAAATTTAGGTCATAGTTCCCTGTCTCTGTGAGATTTCGTCTGCCTACAAGAATGATTCTCCCTTTGTGATTAAATAGTAGGGGTGAGTCATATTTTTTCGGGTCTGATTTACACTCCACTTTTCGATTGCTACCACTTGTTATCCTGCATATCTTTGAACCCCATCCGTCCTCATCTCCGAGTTCATTTCTGGATACTGCGATGTATTCACCTTCTCCATATTTTACTATATCAGTCTCTGAGGCACCACCCTTGAGCAGGATAGGAAAATCTCTGAGATATGGCTCAAATGTCTTTCCATTACTTGTCTTAAACCAAAACACCTTTAGATGGTCTGTAGGTTCTGAATAGATATTGTTCCCTCCTGTATAACCCACTAGCGTTGGTGTCCCATCAAATATTTTTCCACGCCATGGGATAAATGTATCCCTAAAAACCCATTCGGGTCTACTCCATCTCCCGTCTTCTCCCCGTTTTACAACCATCGTCCCCTCAGGCTCAAATTTTATCGGATTTGTTCCAAGGACAGCAAAATACATGTAAAGAGTATCTTTGACTAATAGGAATCTGGGCTCCCTAACATCTCTCTTCATTGAGATCTTCTTTTCGAATTCAAATTTTACAAAGTCCTCTGTTGAGAGGATAAACATCTCAGTTTCGGTGCTTGCAAAGTGGGAAGGGGCTGTCCTGAACCCGAGAAATAATCTGCAATTATACTCTATCACATCAAGGTTGTTATTTGAGGCCTGGGAATATACCTCTTTAGGCAGCATATCGGACGGGACAATCTGTCTCAAATCATATACATCAATCTTATCTGTATTTTTGAGATATAGTCTAAACTTCAAGGCAAGATTGCAACTCCCTTCTGTTGTTGTACCTGTGTCTTCCCCCTTTTTTGTAGCAAGCTCCCTCTCTTCGCAACCCAACAAACAGGCAATAATAAATAAAACACTGATAAACAAAGGCATATAAGTCTCCCCTAAAGACAGCCGCAGAATAGCATAATAACAAATCTATTTTATTATGAAAAGTGTTTGTTTCATATGGTACATATAAAACATGGGATATTCGGCCTAATACATTGTACATTGGCTATTTATAACAGACCTAATTATAAGTTGTCATTCTTATCATGGGTAACGAATACGTTACTTTCTACATTAATCATTTCATCCATAACTTCATTATTTTTCCTCATTCTGGGAAAATATACCCTATATGACCTATTTCCTCCCCATCTGTTACAATAATATGTCCTACCTCTTAACAACTTACATTCTATCTTAATTCTAGCATTACGTACATGTAGGCTCATATAACCCAAGGAGTTGTGAGAACATATACAATTGTAACCCCCTGGTTTAAATCATCATTACGGCAAAGCGAGAATGATGGCAAACTCTCATCAGTTTATTTATTGCTTATATATGGGGTTGGGAAAATTGTCATATATCTCCAAGTTAATTTAGTTATTCAGCTAATACCTGTGTTTTATCTGTGTCCTTATTTATAAAACCTGTCTGTTCTTCTTTTGTGTCTCTGAAAAAATCATGTTTTTGAATTCTATCCCACTATATTCTCATATTAAATATGTCTCCCACAAGGGCTCGGATTTACAATTTCACTTTAAAAAGTGTAATATTAATGATTAAAATAACTATGTGAAACTATTGTGAGGTTTAAAATGAATAGGTCACTAATCTTTATGATGTCTTGTTTTGCTATTCTACCCCTATTCGTAAATGCTGTGGAATGGAAGGTTAAGGTAAATGGAGGAGAGATTTATTATTTATTTCAGCCATTAACAGGCAGTTTAAATGATTTGACCGTAAGAGATAATAAAGGGTTTAGCTTCAAGCCCTCTAACTATGGAGGGATAACAAGATTCGTTCTCTCAGGGGAAGAGCTGAGGGTCTGGGAACATAGGCATAAGACAACAATACTCAATGAGAGCTTCACAAACGGTGTTTACAGTGCCAGGGTAATCTATGAATACAAAGGAGATAAACTGGAATTTTTGCTGAGGTTATATATCAGCGACAAAAGCCTTGTTATAGAATACTCTGAAATAGGATCTTATGGTAAAGTCCGTCAATTCAGCTTTGATAGGAGCGAGAATACTCCCGAGCCAAGAATCATAACTCTTCCTTATGGACATAATGTCCTTTACACAAACGGAGAATTCATCTCTGCAATATTAGATATTCACTATTCAAATGCCTCACAAATACACACACCTTATTATCTCTATTCATCGTCGTCTGCGTATTTTGGGGATCATGCCGAGTATTTACCCTGTACTAATGGCAATTATAATATGCTAAAAGAGAGAATGATTATCTCTGTCTCACCTGAAATATCCGATACATTTTATAGACCTTCAAATCCTGTCTCAGCTTATAAGGATGAACTCTCCAATAAGATTGTGCTTGACTTTTGGGGTGACCTCAGAAGCACACTCTCGCAATTAAAGACTTTAGCAAATTGGGGTTACAGGGACATCCTAGCACTAATCCACGTCTGGCAAAGATACGGATATGACAATGGACTCCCGACTACTTATCCTGCTGGCGAAATGTATGGTGGTGGGGCTGTAATGAGAGAAATAATAGAATTATGCCACCAGAACAATTACCTCTTTGCCCTACATACAAATTATGTAGATTTTTATGAGAATTCAGATGATTGGAATACTCAGGACATAGCACTTAATCCTGACGGGAGCTGGGTCAAGGCTTGGTTTAATCCAACAACCAATATGCAAAGTTATTTAATCAAGCCCACAGAGGCAAAAAAATATGCTGCAATCTATGAACCTCTTATCAAGGACAATTATCTGACAAATGCGGGTTACCTGGATGTTCATACCGCCATACGTCCTTCTATGAAAGTAGATTTTGATTCACGAATAACATATTGCTCAAAGCAATTCTCAACACTCACAAATTATCTCAAATTGATTGACTATGTTCGCTCGGTACATAAAGGTCCAATCGCGGGAGAGGGCTTTGGCTTTAGCGCCCCTGTCTGGGCAGGTTATATAGATGCTATAGAGGCAGACCCAAGGTCTATCTATGATGTCCATAAAGGACTCGGAGGTAGTGATGTGCCATTAATCGTAGATTATAAGTTGAAGATTCTTCATAATTTATTTGTGCCACATGGGGTTGGATATCTGCCAAGATTCTTTTATGAACAATGGAAAGATTACACTAAAAGACAGATAGAATCCTACCGTCTTGCAGAGATGGCTTTTGGAAATGCAGGATTTATGCAGGACCCATTTATTACTTATCCTTCTGA
>JAOAFA010000032.1 GCA_026416535.1 Deltaproteobacteria bacterium | reverse complement strand
GGCACCACCTATATCAGTCATACTATCTACATTACTGTCCATCAACATAATATCGGAAAGTATAATATCTTTTGGGGCATCTTCATGACCATATTCACCACCATTTGAACAACCGGTAAATAGTCCTACAACAACACTTACTATGACTGGGAAAAGCCTTGATATTCTCATATTGACCTCCGTTTAACAGCACCTGTGTATTGTATTCATAATTCTTAACCTCGTCAACCCAATAATTTTACTAACTCCCTCCGGCCAACCAGTAAGTCTTTAGATACCTAAAAACACCTTTTACTTGTATCCTAAATAAATAAAAACTACAACCTTTGTACCACACCCAAATAAACAATCTCAATTCCACTCTCTGCTTGCTCTCCTCGTAATTACTAAACCTCATTAGGAAAAAGTAGGTTATGATAAAGGTTTTAATCATAGTAAGGTCTCTTCGTAAGTTAGGTTCAAATTACTGCAAAAAAATCAGGGTAAGATCAAGCTAATCTCTACTTGAGTTTCTACAAACTCTAAAATTTTTGCTTCATTTATATTTGCATTTGAAAGGATTTTATACTAAAGTTACTTTTAGCTTTTACTGTATAGAAAATTTATGGAGGTCTTATGCCAATAGTTGAAGTAAATCCGAAAAGTGCCAAGCTAAAAGCCGGAGAATCTACCTTATTTTTTGTGAAATTTTTTGATAACGGGGGGAACCATATAGGTCCCGAAAAACCTAATGATATAAAAGTAAATATCCTAAGTGGTAGTGGGCATCTGGGACAACCTGTTATTTCCACTAAAACTGCTATTTTCTCATTTTCTCCCATCTCTGATAAGGTAATTCTGGAAATAACAGGAAGTGGCATAGTCGATCCTCCAATTATTAATGTAGAAATGGATAAAGAGCTTAATACGATGCCGAACTCAGTCTTTCAAAATTCTACCAATATAGTAGTCAGCAACGCTATAATTGAAGTGGAATATGAAAAGGAGGAACCCGGACAAATAACAACTAAAAAGGAAATTGAAGGTCCATGGTATTATAAAGTTGATTTTGAAGGAAAATTAATGAAAAATGAGGAGGATGTTGCAAAGATCACATACTCCGATACTGAGTGGAGAAGTTGTAAGATCCCGATAAACTACTCTCTCGATGATCCATTATTGGCTGATTATTATGGGTGGGTTTTCTTTAGAAAGAGGGTAAAAATAGATGGAGAATTCTTGAGGAGACACGAAAGGTTCTACCTCAGATTCAATGGAGTTGATTACTTTGCAAGGGTTTGGTTCAACGAAAAGTTTCTTGGAAGCCATGAAGGATATTTCAACTCCTTCCAATTTGATATAACGAATCTTATTAAGGAAGGCGAAAATCTAATTTTGTTGGAGGTCAAAAATCCCTATGATAATGGTATTAAAACAGCGGCTGACGAAAATGCCATAAATTTGGCAGAAAAAATATGGATAAAGGGTATACTAAATTATCATGATACAAGACCTGGTTCTATTATGTTAGATGATAAATTAGCTCAAACAGTTGGGACTGGTGGAATCGTAGATACAGTTGAGATTATAGGAACTAGTAACATCAGGTTTGAAAATGTAAGAATCGATACCTTTGATATAAATGAAGATTCAGCAAAACTTAGACTAACAATTGATATAGGAAATTATACCGAAAAGTGCAAAGACTTTTTTATAACAACTGAGATAAAGTGTAAAGACAAAGATCACAATATTAATATGAGACATAGAATAACAGTTGATAAAGGATTTACAAGATTTGTGATTGAAAAAGATATAAAACAACCTAAATTGTGGTGGCCATATTCTCACCCCGAACTTGGTAAGCCTAGTTTATACGAACTAAAAACTTCAATTTCAGATACTACGGTAAGTGAAGTAGAAGTAGAAGTAGAAAAGCCTTCTAAATCAAAGCGTTCCAAAAAAAGAGAAACAGAAAAAAAGAAAATTAAAATGCGTAAGTATCATGATTGTTTTGAAAGTACATTTGGTTTCAGGGAGACAAAACTAATAAAATCTGATGATAAAACAGAGTTTTACATCAATGGTAAGAGAATATTTGTGAGGGGAACAAATATAATCCCTTCGATATATTTTTCCAAGATAAACCAATACAGCATTCAAAAAGATATAAGTCTAATAAAGAAAGCCAATTTAAATGCCGTTATCGTTCTAGATCATCTTTTACCGAATTTTTTCTACGAAATGATGGATGAAGCTGGAATAATGGTGTTTCAGGAGTTTACCCTTGTATGGGAGTATAATATAGCAAATTTCAAGAGGGAGTGTGGTGATTCTTCTTTAACATCTAATATTGAGGTAATAAAGAGAATGGTTACAGAGGCATTAATGAAATATCAAAATCACCCATCTATTGTATGGTGGTCAATGCACGATGAGCCATTCTTTACCTTCGGAAATTTCGATGCTGGCGAAACCGTAATCCCTGAAAAGGTTTTTTCGGAGGATGAGAAACCCCCATTCATGGTAGATAGAAGTGGAAATAAGATCTTGGATGACGAGATAAAGAAGGTTGTCGAAAAATATAATCCGTCAGTGCCTTATCATATAAGTGGGAATGAATTTACCAATTCAACCAATTACTATGGTTGGTATAACGGGACTATACTTGACCTATACGAGAAGAAGATTGAGCCAATGCCTATAGAGTTTGGGGCACAGGCACTTCAATTCTCCTCAGAAAAAAATATCTACAAAAAATATGAGGAGTTGTTTTGGCCACCCAGGAATGAAGAGGCTTATAAAAAGTTAGCATATCACGACTGCCAATTACCTATCTTGTCAGCAAGGATTGGCAAAACATCAAGATATGAAAGATATCTTGATTGGGTATTCGCCTCACAATTATATCAATCCTTTATAATTAAGTCTCACATTGAATTCTTTAGAGTAAATAAATACAATCCAACAGGCGCCTATTTCTATTTCATGTTTAACAACTACTGGGAAGGTATTACATGGGCAACACTTTCCGATAACAGAGAGCCTACTTTGGCATATCAACAACTGTGTGAATATAACAAAAGTATTCAGCCCATAGCGATTGTCAAAAATGGTATCTTCTATCAGGATTCAGTTAAAATACCGATTTACATTGTTAATGATGAATACAACGAATACTCGAAAATAAAACTATCTGCCCAGCTTAAGAAAACAAAGAACACCTTTATAATCCGCTCTGACCCAGATGGATTTGGCGAGGGTATAAAGTTGCCATTTATGCAATACGAACATAAAGATGTAGCAATAGCAATTCATCCTATAGATGAAGGGAAAGACATCATAACCCACATGGAATTTGATATAGATCTTTCACCAGATTCTGTAGTAAAAGTTGTTGATATAGATATAACAACTGACGATATATCTAATCCGACTCACTATATATTGGAGCTCGAACTTAAAAATCAAGACACATTAATATCCAAAAATAGGTATTCTATTGTATTAGCGACCAAGGAATATATTGACTCTCTACCGTATGGTCTTTCTCCAAAGCCTGAGTTTACTTTTGAGATCTCA
The DNA here is from genome assembly GCA_026416535.1 of Deltaproteobacteria bacterium. Taxonomy (GTDB): domain Bacteria; phylum Myxococcota; class SpSt-1050; order SpSt-1050; family SpSt-1050; genus SpSt-1050. Next base: position 33,045 of record JAOAFA010000032.1, on the reverse strand, counting down.
ACCAAGCTCACAAAACCCACCAACATACCAGTCAAATTCTCACTTGAGAGATTATATAGCCTCAAACCTGGGTACGGAGCTATACTCTTCGGAGACGATAAAAGATTAATTAAGAATCTCGAGCCTGGGCTTTATAGACTAATATATACTCATATGAATACAGAAAGGATAAGAGAATTTGTTCCTTGCTCTGATTTGAAAATAGAACTGATAATATAAACTTGTAAAAATAAAAATTCTAAAAATAACCATTCAAATTTTCCGTTTATTCAGTAAGATATACAAAGAGTAAATTGATAATTAGATCAATGCTATTATTTACAATCAGCGGCCCTTGTATCGATATCTTCCAAAAGACTTATCGGATAAGGCAAGATCGCATCGTCGGGGATTCTATCAATATATTTTTTTCTAAATTCAGGTGTTTGCATCCTACACATCTGGTGTCTCTTTTTATACACAGGGTGATTCGTCATTCTCTCCCATACGGTCTTAGTGCCTTCTTCAACAGCATTCCCAAAAGAAATCGGCGTAAAATCACACGGAGTCATATCACCATAGGCCGTCATATAGTACTGGTTATATGCAGCAAAGCAACCCATGGAAATTGGAGAATTTACATAAGCCTGAGCTGTTAAGGTCGGATATTCTGGTTTCTTAAAGTATTCCAACGTTTCTCTCATAATTCCTTCTTTATCCTCAGCAGTAAGCAATATGTCTGTCTTACGCATGAAGGCACCCGTGGGGACTGCATCAAATAGGACAATCTCACACACTCCCACATTTTTACCTAATTCCATTAGATCTTTTAGCTCTCCCTTTTGATACCTATCATGAGTAATATAAGAGGAGAAACCTACCAATATATCAAGCCTTTTGCATATCTCAACGGACCTCATAACCTTTTTGTAAAGCCCCGGCCTCTTTCTGAGGTGGTCATGGACTTCTTCATAAGGTGAATCAAGACTAATAAAAATTGCATATATACCCGCTTCCTTAAGTCTTTTCAGATTTTCCTCTGTATGAAGTTCGCCATTAGTAAACATAACAACTGTTGCCTTATCTTTATCTACAAATTCAACGAGTTCGAAGATATCTTTTCTTACAAGGGGTTCGCCACCGGTGTAAATAATATTAGTACACCCCATCTCAATTGTATCTGATATAATTTTTTTCCATTGGTCAGTAGTGAGCCACTTTCTGTTTGGATCTTTTGAGAGTTGGGCTGAGCAATGATAACAATCCAGCTGACAGGCATAAGTAATACCTAAGGTTGCCGCAGCTGGAATTCTCTCCTTTAAATATACTCTCCTTAGTCTATAAACAAGTTCTCTTTTGCCTGCCTTAGATGGTAAAGGTGGAGCAAAAAATGAGACTGACCTTGCTCCTCTAAAATAGCCTACTAATTTAAATTTATTGAAACGTTCGGTAGTCTTTACAACATAGGCAAATGCCTCATCAGGCATCTCACCAACCTTCCTAGCAACTAATTTCCCATCTATAAGATCAATTTCGAAATTCTCCAACACAGAGGGATCCTTCAATTCACACTTCTTTTCCATAGCTAACTCCTTGTAAAAAATTTTTCCTTTTAAACAACAAAATTATTTTTTTCAATTCTGAATATAAATCTCTAAGATTAACAGACTCTCTATTAACACGCCATTGAAGCATAGTTCCTTCCATAACAGCAAGTAATATAGATGCAACAGCCCTACTATTCCCATTGATAAAAATTCCTCTACTAATCCCCTCATTCATTATATCATCAAGTATTTTTCTTATTTCATCTTGAAGATTAAAGATTATCTTATTTACAGCCTTATTCCTTATGCTCTGCCCCCAATACTCTATCCACACAGCCATCAAACCATACAAATCTTCTTCATCCCTTAATAAATGATAATCCACAAAGGCATTTAGTTTGTCAATAGGTGACTCAAATCTGTTGATGTATTTTCTTAATCCTACTACATATTTGTTGCTAAGCTGTTTCATAAGTTCTGAGAGCATCTCTTCTTTGTTCTTGAAATAATAATGTATAATCCCCCTAGCTATTCTCCCCTTCTTTGATATATCGGTAATTGAGGTTTTAAGAAAACCCTTTTTCACAATACTCTTATATAGTCCATTTAATATTTGTTCTCTTCTCAGATGTGCTACAAGTCTTCTACTCATTTAAGTTGGACATCCATCCAAATTATATTATCTCTGTTCTGACCCATGTTGTCAAGTAATATTTGTAAAGTAAATTGATCCACTTCAATAACAAGATACATCTTGGGTATTTCAACACAAAATCAACGAAGATCATTTAGGATATGTCAGAATACACATTCAGTCGTATTTCCTAAAATAATGTAAAAAGATTGACATCACATCAATTTTATTGATTTTTATAGGATATGATGGTTTAAATTAAACTTAATTGGAGGCATGAATGAATAATCCAAAAATCCTGATTCATTTTTTAAGAGATAGATACTCAAATAACCTAAAAAATGGTTCTATCAACTTAGAAAAATATTCAGAGAGTTTTTGAAAGATATAATAGAATTATGTAGAATCAAGGTTGAGGCGGTTAGTTTTGATAAACAGATGGAGTTTATTTAATATAGCAATCCTAAGAAGGATTTTATTAGCAAGTAGGGAGTACCAGCAATGAACATAAGTTCGTGGTTTCAATCAAATGGTATTGAATGTATTTCATATTATCGAAATCTTAGTGTTCCAAAGTTAATTGAGGCAAGTATTAAAAGAGATGAAGGGATTCTGGCATTAAATGGAACCCTTTTGGTTAGAACAGGAGAGAGAACAGGAAGATCTCCAAATGATCGCTATATTGTAAGAGAGAGTTCAACAGAGTCAAATATAGACTGGAATAAGGTTAATATCCCAATCTCAGAAGACGCCTACAATCATATCTTTCTCAAAATTCAGAGCTTTCTCAGAAGGAAAGAGGTATTTGTTTTCGATGGATTTGTTGGTGCCGATCCCGACTATAGGCTAAGGATAAGAGTTGTCGCCCAACAGGCATGGCATGCATTATTTGCCACTACACTCTTTCTAAGACCTAAAAAGGAGGAATTGTTGGACTTTGAGCCAGATTTCACTGTTTATGCCTGTGGCAATCTTAAACTTGATGGTGAAAAAGATATGGTGAGATCAAATACAGCTATTGTAATAAATTTTAAACAGAGGTCAGTACTAATTTGTGGCTCCAATTATGGAGGTGAAATAAAAAAGAGTATTTTTTCAGTTATGAACTATCTAATGCCTGATAGAGGGGTATTCCCGATGCATTGCTCTGCTAATGTAGGTGCTAAAGGAGATACTGCTATATTCTTTGGTTTATCAGGTACTGGAAAGACGACATTATCAGCAGATCCAAGCAGAAGACTCATAGGTGACGATGAGCACGGTTGGAGTGAAAAAGGTATTTTTAATTTTGAAGGTGGTTGCTATGCAAAAGTAATTAGGTTAAGCAAGGTCTCAGAACCACTTATATACAATTCAATAAAATTTGGATCAATTCTTGAAAATGTAATATACGATGACGAGACCAGGATAGTAGACTATGATGATGCATCTATTACAGAGAATACAAGAGCCACATATCCTGTAGATTATATCCCGGAAGTAGTGATAGACGGAATAGGTGATCATCCAAGGAATATCTTTTTCCTCACAGCTGATGCATTTGGCATATTACCACCGATCGCCAAATTAGAGCCTGAAGCAGCAATGTACCACTTCCTATCCGGCTATACGGCAAAGGTAGCTGGCACCGAATCTGGAATCAAAGAACCTCAAGCAACATTTTCTGCATGCTTTGGAGCACCTTTTCTGCCGAGAAGCCCTTGGATTTATGCAAGGATGCTATCTGATAAAATGAAAAAATTTAGGGCTAATTGTTGGTTGATAAACACTGGGTGGAGTGGTGGTCCATACGGTATAGGTAGAAGGATGAGTATCGAATTAACAAGATCGATCATCAATGCTGTTCTCACTGAGGATTTGGCAAATGCAAAATTTATAAAGCTCGGTAATTTAAACCTTCTCATCCCGGAAAAAATCCCAGGAGTAGATAGTAAAGTCTTGATTCCTGAAAATACATGGCCCAACAAGGAGTTTTACAGGGAAAAAATGAGAGCGCTTATAGAGATGTTTAATAAAAATTTTGAAAGATTTAGATCAGGGGCTGATCCAAAGGTAATAGATGCCGGACCATACCTATAGAATCATACTTCTCTATAATAGGCTATCTACCCCATAAATCCTTAACGAAAATGGTTCTAACAAATTATTGAATAGCCGTGATATAAAAAATTACTTTTTGCCTACCTTATGTCCAATCCATAAGGGGTAAGAAACCAAAATGAGAGACCTCTATTTCTAAGATTAAGTCTTTCTTCAACATCCTCAGATATAGAATCAATAAACTCCCTAAAAAATGAAGGAGTTTGTCTTTTAGGATAAATAGTTTTAGGTTCTCCTGATAGATTTAGGTCTTTCCATAACATTTCTATGGCATCCTCAATAGAACCGATCTCATCTATAAGTCCATATTCTTTGGCCAATAGCCCTGTCATTATACGTCCATCTGATATCTCCTTTATTTTCTCTTTGGAGATTCCCCTGGCCCTGGATATGTCTTCTACAAATTGGGCATGAATATCTGTCGTTACTTTAATTAGCATCTCCCTATCTTCGGGTGTAAGCTCTTTGAATGGATTTCCAATATCTTTGTACTTTCCACTTTTTATTGTCTCTACATCAATCTTCATAAATTTTACGAGCTGTTCTATGTTCACCGTTTGAACTATTACACCAATAGAACCAGTAATAGATCCAGGGTTTGCAAAAATCTTTTCACCTGCACAAGCTATATAATATCCACCCGAGGCCGCTACATTACCTATAGAAACATATACCTTTTTCTTCTTGGACGCCTTTCTAATTTCACTGTATATTTCTTGTGTTGGACCAATTGTTCCACCTGGTGAATCAACTCTAATCAATATTCCTCTGACATTAGTATCTGATAGAAACCTCTTAAGGTTTTTTAAAACCTGCTTTGAATCTTCAATTATCCCTTTTATTTCAATAACTCCTATCACTGGACCACTAATAATTTTATCCTTGTCTATTACTGGGAAAAAACATCCACACAGAAGGCTACAGCTTAACGCTATTAATATTATTAAATTCTTAATGGAATTCATTATCGCTGATCATTTTTCTTTCTTAAACTGCTCCAAAATACCTTCCTGTTTTAATATATCTCCTAATTTACCTCTCGAATCCTCTTCTTTCTGTTGGTATGCCCTATAGTCTTCCTCCTCTCCTAACTTCACAAGTGCTTTCATTGAGAGCGCCACTTTCCTGTCATTCTGATTTATATCAATAATCATTACTCTTACAATATCACCTTCTTTTACAACCTGTTTGGGGTTATCTATCCTCTCCTCTTTCATCTCACTTACGTGCAAGAGTCCTTCTATTCCAGGAATTATTTCTACGAATGCTCCAAAATCGGTAACTTTCACAACCTTACCCTGAACTTTCGAACCAACGGAGTACTCATCCATAAACCTAGTCCAAGGATCAGGGTTAAGATGTTTTATTCCTCATGAGAATCTCTCATTTTCAACGGCGACCTTGAGAACAACAGCCTCCACCTCATCGCCCTTTCGATAAAGTTCACCTGGATGTTTTATCCTCTGGGACCATGTCAAATCCGATATGTGTACGAGTCCATCAATGCCCTCATCCACTCCAATAAACACTCCAAAATCTGTGATATTCTTTATTCTACCTTTTACCCTGGTCCCTATAGGGAATTTTTCCTTCAGCAAAAGCCATGGATTAGGCTCTAACTGCTTCATCCCAAGAGAGATCTTTCTGTTTGCTGGATCCACATCTAAAACAACAGCCTCCACAATATCCCCTAAGTTAAAGTTCTTTAATGGATTTTTGCTCTTTTTGGTCCAACTTATCTCACTTACGTGGACAAGTCCCTCAACACCTGGTTCAATCTCTACAAAGATCCCATAATCAGGAAGACTTACAATCTTACCTTTTACTTTTGTGCCGATCGGATACTTTTCATGAACCCTAAGCCACGGATCCTCTGTTAGCTGCTTCAACCCGAGCGAAACTTTTTCATTTGCCTTATCATATTTTAATACTTTAACCTGAACCTCATCTCCTATCTTAAACTGCTCTTCAGGGTGATTTATCCTCCCCCATGTAATATAAGATATATGTAATAGTCCATCTACTCCACCTAAATCTATAAACACCCCATATTCTGTAATATTTTTTACCGTCCCTTTTACAATCTCTCCTTCTTTCAATTTAGCTAATGTCTCCCTTCGGAGCTCTTCCCTTTCTTCTTCAAGAATCTGTCTACGAGAAAGGACAATATTTCCCCTCTTTTTGTTGAATTTTATAATCTTAAATTTAGCAGTAGTACCTATGAGCTTCTCGAAATTTTTTACGGGTCTTAAATCTATGTGTGACCCAGGTAGGAATGCCCTTACACCGATATCAACAGATAATCCTTTATTTACTTTAGCGACAATTGTCCCTTCTATAGGTTTGTTATGTTCATAGGCATAGGTTATATCATCCCACACCTTTATCTTATCAGCCTTTTCTTTAGATAAGACTATAAGACCCTCGTTGTCTTCATACTGTTCAAGTAATACCTCTATTATGTCACCTTCCTTGGGAATTTTAGTCCCAAATTCAAGTATATTTATCTTCCCTTCAGATTTCAAACCAACATCCACTAATACAAAATCCTTTTGAACTTTTACTACTTTCCCCTTGATCAACTCTCCTTCTTGAGGACCTATTCTCTTTTGTCCAGACTCTTCAAGTAGCTTGGCAAACGACTCTTCCGAATCTCCAAACTTCTTGTCATTAAAACTCTCAATCTTACCTACTTCTTTAATCTTTTCTTCCATCTAAATCCTTTCCAAATAATACCCTGACACCGCCCTATCAGGGGAATGTTAATATTCCAAGCTCGGCTCCAGATACGGGCGGATATCGGAACCGACAAGGGAGTAGAATTTCTAATACTAAAACTCTATTATGTCAATATAATTAAATTAAAAATCCTTTAGCCTTTCCGCAAGGTCCTTTTTCTGATAATTGTCTCTAACCTTTATTACTGCCTCTTTTAACACACTTAGAATCTCTTCCTCATTGAACGGTTTAGACAAAAATTTAAAAACAGCACCCCTTAAAACAGCATCTCTTAATTCCCCATAATTAACATTGCCACTAATCAGTATCTTTACCACAAAAGGATAATCTACACTAATCTTTTTAAAAAAGTCAATTCCACTCGTATTTTCCAGGAGATAGTCACAAATAATAATATCTGGCTCTTTAACCTTAAGCATTCTCAGCGCATCCTCTGCGGTCTCTATCTCAATGATTTCGAATTTTTCAATCTCGGAATTTAAAATAATATAGGAGAGAACTTTCCTTATTTGAGGTTCATCATCAATAATCATCAATCTAATCTTCTTTTCACTCAATAATCAAAACCCTCTCTTTATTAACTCATCAATATATCTTGCAAGCCGTCTCTCATCCTCAAATGACATATCACAAAACTTTACCCTTATCCCCTTCTCAATATCAATCCCAACTACCTCTCCTTTTAGTACCAAGTCCCCTGCTTCATCGATGTTCCTCAGTTTAATATTTACATATTTGCCCTCCTCAGGTGGCGTGTCCGTCTCAATGAATGCCCCACCAAGACCAATATTGCCAAAATACTCCCACCCCTTTTCTTCAGTCTCCAAGTTGTCAATCCACATCTTTACAGCTATCCTTGGTGAATCTCTCCTCTCTCCCTTCCTCCTCTCGTGATATCTCCTCTCCACTTCAATATTTTCTTTTATTAAAACTCTCCTTTGATACTTTCTTCTATCTGGCATAGTCTTATTCTAACCCCAAATTAAGATCGTTATCCTTGATAATCTTTTTACTAGGTGAGATTATCTCGTCTAACATAGATTTTACCTTTTCAAATTTTACAGAACTAATCTTCAATATTTTCTGGCGAGATGACTTACCAACTGTAATGCTAATTTGGGATTTAGGGATCTTTAGAGAAGATGCCAAGAGCTCGATTAACATCTCGTTAGCTGAGTTCCCCAAAGGAGGGGCTGTAACTTGCACCTTGAGCATATCCCTATAAACCCCAATAATAGCATTTTTGTTAGCCCTCGGATGAACAATAACTCTCAAAATAACACCATCTTTTATCTTAGTAATGTAATCACTCATCTATTTCTCCATATCTTTTTTAGCAGTCTTCTCTGTATCTAGTTGATTATGGTAATTAGCATCAAAGAAGGTTACATTGGAATCTTTTGATAAAATCTCCTCTTCCCTTTGTACAGATAACAGTTTCAAGTGACCCTCCAGAAGAGCATGTAGTCTAGTTATAAATTCCATCTTTTGTCTCTTTAGTTCAGATATATCTTTAAGAAGCTCCATAACCCTTCTATTTGCATTTTCGATTATTTTATCTGCCTGAAATTCTGCCCTCGATAAGATAATATCAGCCTCCTTTTTGGCTGCTTCCTTCATTTCATTGGCAACTCTCTGAGCTGCAATGACTGCCTCGCGCAATGAAGTCTCCCTCGCTTTATACTCCTCGATTTGATTTGTGAGCTGTTTAATTGTCTCCTTTAATTCATTATTCTCTCTAAGAAGGTTTTCAAAGTCTCTTGCAACCATGGTTAGAAAAGCCTCTACATCCTTTCTATCATAGCCCCTTATTGAAACCTTGAACCTAGCCTCCCTAATATCAATTGGACTCGTCTTCATTGTATCCTCCTCTCTTTCTTTCTCCAAAGATTGCAGTACCAATACGTATCATTGTAGCACCTTCCTCAATGGCAACCTCAAAGTCAGAACTCATTCCCATTGAGAGTTCTGTTAACAATTCGCTTCCCAAGTTATTATTAATACAATCTTTTATAAAACGCAAGTTTTTGAAAAACTTTCTAGTCTCTTCAGGTCCACCAATAGGTGGAATACACATAAGCCCTTTAATTTTCAGGTATTTAAAATCGAGCGATTTCTTAACAAGTTCTTCTACTTTTGAAGGTGGAATACCAGATTTGTTCACTTCATTTCCAATATTTACCTCTATAAGCAACTCTGCTGTAATCCCAAGTTTCTCGCATCTCTTCTCTACCTCAAGTAGGTGCTCTACTTTATATACAGTGTGGATCAGGGAGGCGATTTTTATTAAATATTTTATCTTATTGGTTTGTAAATGTCCTATAAAGTGCCATCTAATATCACGTGGTAAAAGCTCCACTTTTTTGCTCATCTCTTGCACGTAGTTTTCGCCAAAATCTTTAATTCCGTGTTCATAGGCCACCTTTATAAATTCTGGTGAGACAGTTTTACTTACTGCTATTAGTTTTACTGAATCTATACTTCTATTAGATCTCTTGCAGGCATCTAATATTTTAACTTTTATTGCATCAATGTTTCTACCTATATCATAAAATTTATCTATTGCCATAGATATTGCTTAACTCCATAATAAATATTAACACGTTATAAAAATAAATCAAAAATTCTAAAACCCCTCGTAAAACCCTAGAATTAGAAATTAAAATGAGATAATACAAGAGGCAAAATCTCTACAAGATTTGGTATAAACACAATGTTTAAGTTTATTATACCTTGATAGCTCATCTTTATTCTTAGATAATCTATATCTTTCACATTGTTTTTGCCCCTGTTTTTGGGCTATCTTTTTCTTTACTCTACTTTCGATTAGGATAAAATCAAAATCAGTACGGCCATTATTCTCATTTTCCTTTATAAAATTTCTGAATATCTCAAGTATCTCTCCCTCACACTCCTCTGCCCTCTTTTGAAGTTCCGTACATACGTACAACTCACCTTTACACTTATCAAAACAATTGGTAAAAAGAAAAATTAATATCAAGCCAAGATTTATTATTCTCATGGTTAGTTACTCTATAAAGAGACACCCACAACCGACGGATTCACTTGAATCAGATAAAGGTACATCAGCCCTTGCGGCAATATCAAGAGTCGTCTTAATATCGTTTACGTTATCATCTACCCTATCTGGTTGCTCAGTACTATCATAGAGATCCACAAAATCATGCATCTCCTTATCCACTATATTTTCACTTATATCAAAAGTATCATGTTCAAAAATGTCTTGTACCGATTCATCACCCGTATTTGTTCCAATATCCCGTATATCACCACTGCTAATTCCAGAATCTTCATCACTTAATATAATATCCAATAATAACCCATCTCCTAAAACATCTTGGTATCCTGCATCTATAGATGCAGAACAATTTCCAATAGTTTTCGAAATCGTAAAGGTATCCATCATTTTATTTTGTTGAGGATAAGCTGAATAGGCTTCATATGTCAATACTTCATCTTTTATTTTTACAATTATATAATGATGATCCCCTGAACACTTGACTCTCCCCTTCATTGTCCCGCATAGTAATCCTGGAATTGTAAATGCCCCTGCACCTCCTGAGACAACATAAACAGTCCCCTTATCAAAATTCTTTTCCCCAACAGGACATGGTTGATCAGAGCCTGCGTTACCCAATTTAGAACAGGCTGAGGGTTCAAATCGCTCATACCAGTGATTGTGACTTGTGAATACTATATCCACATGATGTTTATCAAATACAGGTATTAAAGCGGCATTTTGATTAACTTCATTGGGTTGATGACTTATGTCAAATACTACGTTCTTTGTATATGAAGGATGATGGTAGTACACAAACTTCCATTTCTTAGGATTATTCGTAAGGACCTCGTCTAACCATTTTGCTTGTTTCTCAAATGGGATAGAACCTTCCTTAAATGTTTGAGTAGATAGAGAAACAAATATGGCATTGCCATACGTAAAATAATAGTAATCTTCGGTATTACTTCCATAAATGCCAGCTGAGCGCGGTAGAGCAAATATCTGATTATAATTAGCTGAATCACCTTGTCCCGGCCCATCATCGTGATTCCCAATCGTTGGCATAAACGGAATACTACTTGCGACTTTTTCAGTCCACCCTAAAAACTTAATCCATTGGTCAATTTTGTCACCATCTATAACCAAATCTCCACCACTTATGGTAAACGATGGCCCATGAGCGGCACATTGCTCCAGTATTTTAGGCCAATTTTCACCACCGCCAAATGTTGGATCAGGTCTATTATCCCCATGATATCCAAAGCTAAATTCAGCACAATTAATATCTTCCTTAGGTCCTGTTTTAAAACTTCTTTCGCTTGAGAAGCCATCGGAATTACTACCCACTATATAATAATAAGTTGTATCAGGTTCAAGTCCTGTAAGAGTAACCTCATGAATATAATTTAATAAACCATTAGCCTTAAAAGAGTTTCCCGTTGCAGAGTTTGTATATACTCCACTTTTTTTGCCGTATTTCACCATAGTATCCGTCTCTATATCGGTATGCCACACTATCGTAATTGTAGAAGAGGCATCTTTTGTATATGACAACCTTATATATTTTGGATCTGCATTCAATAATGGTAGAAAAGTAAAAAAGATAAGAGACAAGAGATAAATAATTTTCATAGCTCTAACCTCATTTATTTACTATTTTAATATTAAAATCTTTTTAAGTCAAATAGTCCAAAAAATATAGTTTTTATTTTCACTTGACAAAAAGCAAAACCGATGAGAGGTAACTTGAATGCGCGCACAAAGGAGGTCATCTGATGTTAATGTATAAGGATATAGCGAGGGAATGGGATAGGCTAAACGCACTCTCCCCAGAAGAGGCAAGAGCGCTGGATGACACAATTGAGGATGGCGTAGCTGCTGCTATTGACCAGTTTAATTACCAACTAGAAGAAAAGTTATTTGAAGAGGCTCCTGAACTAAACAAACTCCCAAAAGAAGAAAGTAACAAAATAGTTAGAGCGATAGGAAATTCCTTGTTCTCCGGTTATCTAATATTTATTTCTTATCAAAATCTAAAAAAGATTAAAAGAAAGCCTAAAAAGGGGATACGCTATAATCCAACTCTTATGGACGAATACAATAATACGATGGTTCCACGAACCCCAAATGAGAGAAGCGAGGCATTTAACAATTTATTGGATGAAGAGCCAGCAGCAGAGATGTTAATTGATAAAGTTGCAAGTATTGAGATGAACATTTTGAGAAAGGCAATGCCCTCTATAGAAACTTTATCTTTTTACACAGGTGATTTAATAAGAATCACCCTAACAAGAGCCGTGTTCATTGGTTTTGGAATAGCATTTGCTGAAAACAGCCTTAAATAATAGCATTTCATATTCAAACTTTTTGCAAACTAAAACAATCTGATCGACAGGCGTACATCTCGACTACTTTAGCCATTCTACTTGTTTTTCGTTCCAGATTATCAATAAAGAGGTTTATCTTGTATAAACAAAAAAGAAATTCAGTTTTAAATCCCCCATTTTAGATAAATTATACTGAAACAATGCTAATCACTCCCCATTAAATCAAAATTATAGGAATTTTGTTGTAAAAATTTATGAGAATAATTAATATGTATTTACCATAAGGAGGTCTGTCATGAGGTATAAGATCATCTATTTGACAATATCTCTGATGTTTTTAAGTATTGGTTACACGCAAGAACCTGCAAAGGTAAAACCTGCCCAATCCATGATTACACCAAGAGCATATCACGAAGGACTTTATATCCCTATAGAAGGTTCATACTTAATCTGTGGTGGCAAAAATGGAAATACTATCCTTGATACCTGTGAATTTTTTTCTATCCAAACCCTAAGTTGGACAAGCGGCCCAAAAATGAAAGTTGCAAGAAAGAACCCACCTATTGCGAATTTTTTTGCTTTATCTAAACAAGGTTCCGAAAAGGGGTCGATTTTAATAGTTGGCGGAGAAGATCAGAGTGGGTCACCTATAACCAAGGCAGATTTCTATGATATACAGACCAAGTCTGTAGACGAATTTAAACCACTACCAGTAGGGCATTCTGGGGGTATTGTGTTTTTTAATCCCACAGAGGAGCCTTTAATATTTTCTGTGCTAATAGGGCCGGGCAATTCGATAACTAAACTTGTCGTATCCAATAATGAAATCAACTGGGTTCAATCCCCTAATAATCTTTCTTATCCGAGAAATGGTCATAAATTTGTAGCCATCCCCGAAAGCAAAATATTAATTGTCGGGGGAGGCAATAAGGTAATGGAGGTCTACAACTATAAGGATGATTCGGTGTCCGTAGCTAAAGAGCTTCCGTCAGATATAATAGGACACCAAATAGTGACCTTAAGTAACAGCGATATCTTAATAGCAGGTGGTATAAATGAAAATGGAAGCTTTCTACAAGAAACATTCATCTATAATCCCCTTATGAATGAGATAAGAAAGACAGGCGGTCTAAATACACCTAGAAGGGATTTTAGGCTTACGCTCTTACATAACGGAAAAGTATTGGCATCAGGAGGAATTGATAAAGATGGAAAGGCTATCCCCCAACTTGAACTATATGACCCTAATACGGGCAAATGGGCAAATACGCTTAATTTAATTACGGCTCGTGCAAATCATACTGCTGAACTCCTTGGACCAGAAGGAGTGCTTATATGTGGAGGAAACGTTGGCGAAAATACACCCTCTATTAAAACATGTGAAATATACACACCGGAAAAGATATGTAATCCTGGAACTTTTTCATGTGATGGCAATTGGATAGTAAAATGTAACTCATTTGGAGATGGAACTAATAGAACCAACGAATGTCCCGGTGGGTGTAAGGATGGCCAGTGTATAGGTGGCTGTAAAGAAGGGGAAAGGAGATGCAGAGATATTGGAGTCAAAATTATCGTAGAGATATGTAATGCAACAGGTGGCTGGGTGCTTCATCAACAGTGTGAAGAGTCATGTAAAAATGGGTATTGTGATGGCGAGATTCCCCCGAGAGACACAGGTGTATTAGATGCAGGAAGGGACACATTTTTATCTGACAATCAATCTGAAAAAAGGGAAGATATTATAGGTAACGATGAGATAGAAGAGGATATTCTCATGTATAAAGACACCGAAGGCATAATAGATAATTTATCATCTTTTGACACAAATACGGATAACAGTGGCTCCAATGGGTGTAGTTGTTCTTTTATTGAATAAAGAATCTGACATCTATTTCCCCAACTTTCCATTTTAACTTTTTTATAGAAAAATTCATTAAATTCCATTATATATTAACAGAAAAGGAGGTTTCATATGAAAATATTGAAGACAGAAAATATAGTGTTTTCAATCATTATATTTAGTTTACTATTTCTTTTAATTAGGTGCGGGGATATAGAAACGGATTTGTATTTGGGAGGGGATATATCTTTAGAGGATGCTAGAAATTACTCCCCTGATACTCAGGTTTATTATGACTATGGTTATCAGTATGACTACGGAAATATAGGAAGAGATACAGGCTATATTGAGCCAGAACGACCTAATCCATACGCTGCCGTTCCACCCATTACTTCAGATAAATATCTGTTTCTTTTAAATCCTTCAAATAATTCAATTGCCATTATAGAACCAGAATCTTTAAAAGTCTTTTCAGTTAAGATGGATTTCTCACCTAAAAACCTAATCGTAATTCCAAAGACAGACTATGCCCTCGTATTAGCAGACAAGGCTTCAAAGATAGCGATGCTCTCAATCGATAAAGATACTACCAATATACTATCATTTCCGCTGGGACAACAATATAATGATATCTCTGTTTCTCCAGACGGGAAGTATATTATCGCATATTACAATGAATTATTAAGACAAAACAACGAGATATACGCTGGCGAAGGTAGAATTAACCTAATCAAGACAGAGGACATAAGCAAATTAAAAATTAATCCTAATGAAAAGATATATAAAGAAATAGATGTAGGTAGGAGAATAACTAATATTTTCTACTCTCAAGAGAGGAATACGGCGTATATAGTTTCAAAGGAGAGAATTTACTTTCTGAGACTTGACGACCCATTCAATGAGCTTGGGAATCAAGAATTTATCAACATTAACCCAAATTACACAGAAAACGTGAAAAACCGCATAGCTACATATCTAAAAAATTCTGAATATATAGTGTTAAGATACCTATCAGGTCAATCTCTATTGGTAATCTCTACTGTTGACCTAAAATCTTATGAGATAAGATTTGAAAGTGTAATTACTGATATGAGAGTTGCAAAAGGCATGAACAAAATAATCTTATCATTTAGAGATGTTGGGAAAATAAAAATAATTCCGATACCACAAGGTATTGTTGATAACTCATTAATTAAAGAGGTTAATTTAGGTGACTTCTTAGCTGGTTCGCTTGAGATATGTGAAAATCAGGAATTTAAAAAAGTACTAATCTATACGAATGTATATTATAGGGAAGAGCTAATGATCTTGGACTTAAATGATTATTCATTCGAGAAAATAGACCATAGCTATGAGCTGGATAAAGCCATAAATTTTATACTATGTTCACCAAATGGGCTTAGTGCTATTATTATCCACAAAAAAGGTACTGACCCCAATGAACACGATCCAACGGAGATCGCAATAAACAATCAAGAAGGTTTTTCAGTATTCGGTTTAGTAAAGAAAAAAATAAATACCCAACTGCTTCTTAACACTCAACCCAAGACAATCTCTTTTCTTGACAACTCCACCTATGCAATGGTCACTAGTTCAAATCCTTCGACCAATGAATTCAATGCATATATAGTAGAACTAACAAAACCTATAATCAACGATGACAACATTCAATTTTATTCTGACATAATTTACGCTGGTTCCATACCAGGTAAAGATATTTTCTATGTCCTACAGAAACACCCTGTTGGGAGAATTTCTTTCATATTTATGCCAAGTGGTATTATGAAAACCATAACAGGTTTTGAACTAAATAGTCTAATTGAATAAAAAGGAGGAGGTATGAAAAAGACAATAATTTTTATTATAAGTGTTTTGCTGGCGTCTTGTGGAGATATGGATAAGACATTGAAAAATGACGAATTTTTACTAAAGGGTCCATTTATTAGCGAAAAAGAAGTATTCTTTTTTAATCCAGCTATAAATTCTATTATAAAGATTAACGCAGAAAACGGTGGTGTTAGCAAATTTAAGATAAAGGGCAAGATATATACAATACTTGACCAACTTTTACCCTCAATATACATTATCATAGAGAATGAGAATACCAGACAAAAGAGCCTTGTAGAATATGATTCTGAGGGGAAAGAGAAAAATTCCATTAATTTGGGTTCACCTTTCACTTTATTCGAGGTATCACAAGATAAAGAATATCTCATTATGAGACATTCACTTCTCAATGGTGAAGCTGACAACAAAAAATCTGCTATATTTTTTAAAAATGAGATAGGAATCCTTGAACTAAAAAGCAAAACACTGAAAAAAATGACTCTCAATTTTTCAATGATTGAAAAAAAATTGATCTTTTCAGATCCCCTAACACATCTAGTTGCAATATTGTGTCATGAAGGTGTAGTTATATTAGATTACAAAAATCCTGAAAGAGTGAAATATGTTTACTTAGACATAAACAAAAAGTCCCCAGAAATTGAATCCGCATATTTTAGCAAAACAGGAAGATATTTGTTTCTAAAGGCAAAAGGTAAAGATGATATATATGCCCTGTTTATCGATAATGAAGGGGAGGATTTATTAATCAAAGTAAACGTCCCTTCAAGCCCGTTTAAAGGTCTTGTCTTTTTAAAGCCCATAACAATTAATGATTCAGATGATACATTTATCGCTCAGTATTTATATCCACTGCCTAAACTTACCATTATGAGTGCTGAATCAAACAATATCTTTCAAAATCAGATAGCTCTTGATTCAAATTGTTACATACTTGACGCATTTAATATAGAAAACATTCTTTATGTGATCATAGTTAATTACTGGCTAAAATATATCAAAATAACATCACTCTATCCAATCGCAGAGAATATAAAAGAAGATATAAGAATTTTTGCTGATGATTTCCTTATACTCGGATATTCTTCAACAAGAGACATAGTCGTACTTCAATTTGAAAACAAAGGATTATCCGTTAGACATATAAGACCCTCAATCAGTAGTAAGTCAATAAAGATTAGAAACAAAGAATTTTCATTTAGCCCTTATCAAAAACTATATAACTATTCCGATAAATTCAACCTCTTTTTCTTTGTATCAGATCTGAGGATAAACACCGATGATGGTAAAAACTATTACCAATTCAACTACATAAACTTTAACAATGACAGTAATGATCAAATAGAAATAGATTTTCTACCATCGGGGTTATTTAACATCAACGAACTATCATTTATTCTAACTCATAATAGTTCAAATGACATTCTAACTTTGATAAACTTTCAAAATAAAAACAAGGTAATCACTTATATAGGTCTCAAATACAATGAATTATCTGAGTTTTAATTTAAGGAGGGAGGTAATATGAGGTATGGCGTCATTTTTTTATTTATATTTATAATAGCAGCTAACGCATACTCAACAACCGATTTTATGGCTGGGATAGGCTATGATATAGTTCCCGAAAAATCATTTGACATATTTTCCAATGACGACTGGTTATTTGGACCCTCATTAAGATTGGAGCAAAATTTAATCTACGATAAGGAAATTTATTTAAATCTTTTGTTTAGTAGCAACTCTGCCTCAAATAAAATATTTGATAATATTAAAACAGAATACTCTATTTTCTACATTTCCTCCGGAGTGTCATATAGATATAAAACAATAAAAGACATCCTGAGTCTTTACGGTGGTTTAAATTTCGTATATGGGATTTCTGATATTAAGTTTGTTGAGTCAATAATATCTTATTCAGATTCAGCTCACACTTATGGAATAGCTTTATATAGTGGTTTTAGGATTAATTTGCCAACAACTCTCTTCAGGAGTGAGGGATGGACCAAACAACATTGGCATGAATTAGTGACAATCGGATTAGATACCCAATTAGGATATAGATTTTTAAATTCACTCTCTTATGAAGAGTTGAAAAATTCTGACTATAAAGTTGAAGTATCAAAGCAGTTTGACACAAAAATTGGAGAAATCAATATAAGTGGACCTTATATCATATCTTCCATAGTATTTGTTTTCTAGCTAAGAAATCGGTGTAGATTTTTATTAAAAATTTCCAATAATCTAACAGTATATGCCCCTACTACGCCATTTCCTATTTTTCTGTCATTGATCTTAACTACAGGCTGAATCTCTCTAAGGGTTGATGTAAAGAAGACTTCATCAGCATTTAATAATTCACTGGGTGTTATCATCTTTTCAAGGAATTTTATATTTGATTCCTTCATGAGTTTGAGCAGGATCTTTCTTGTAATACCGTCTAATATACCGGCATCTACCGGCGGGGTATAATATACACCGTTTTTCACCATGAATACATTAAATGTCGTTCCTTCAGCTATATAACCTTCAGAATTTACCATAATTGCCTCAGTCCCACCCCTTTTCATCGCATCAATATGGGCAAGAACGTTATTTAGGTAGTTCCCAGACTTAATAAGTGGATTTAAGGCCTCTTTATGATTTCTCTTCACTGAGACAATAGCTGCACTGACACTCCTTTTATGCGGGTTAGCAGGCGGCGGACGGTAATTTTTTACAATCACAATGTAGTTCGGACAAACTGCGTAATGAGGGTCCATCCCAATTTCCCTACTTACTCCCCTTGTTATAATTAATCTAACATAAGACTCTTTGTTATTCCCCTTTTTTATCGTATCTCTAATAATTTTTTCAATATATCCCTTTCTTTTCAATTTCAAAGAGATAAACTCTGCAGATTTATATAGTCTATCTAAGTGCATATCGAGTGCAAGGATCTTATCTCTCCTATATGTCCTAACAACCTCAAAGATAGAATCTCCAAATAGAAAACCTCTATCAAAAACAGAAATTTTTGCATTACTTTTAGTATAGTACTTTCCATTTATATTTATTATAGTACTCATAACAACCTCATTAAATAATGTCAAAACTATCTACTTATAAACCTTTATTGGGTACTCGTTATAAGCCGAAAAAGTGAATATTTCAAGGGCCATACTACACTCAACACCAATCCTCTTTGCTGTAGTAATATTTAGGGCTATACTTACGCTTTCTGGGTCAGACACTGGGATCAGGCCGGGTTTTATATTTTGTTTTATTATATCTTGGGCTATCCTTGCAACTTGTTGTCCTATTGATGTGTACTCTGGATTTATAGATAAGAGAGCACCCTCTTTTACCATTTCTTCTCCAATACCAAATAGAGAAATCTTTTTATCAAAAGCGAATCTAATTATCTCTTTTACCACATCTACAGAACTCACAACTGTTGGATCCGGAAATAGAAATATAGCATCAACCTTTCCCTGCAAAACCTGAATACTAGAGACTACCTCCTCACTTTCGTCGACAAGTACAGGCACCAATGTCAACCCTAATTCAGTCGCTTTTTTGTTGAGCTCATTAAAAGTACTCTTGCTTATCTTGGGATTATATATTATTCCCACGTTTCTAATATTTGGCGTAACAGATTTCAGAATGGTTAGCTGGGTCTTTAACGGTAGAAGAAGTGAAACACCAGTAAAGTTACTCCCACTTAATCCGTATTTCGTATGATCTGGCACCATACAAAATATGACGGGAATATCTTTTACAAGTTTTTTGGCAAGAAGAGTAGCCTCAGGTCCAATAGTTATGATAGCCGATGGTCTTTTAGAATTTAAAACCTCAAAGATCTTATGTCCCCTATCCTTATCTCCTTTCATATCAAATTCTTCAACAGCCAACTTACTTTCGAGAGAAATACCTGTTAAAACCTTATTATACGCTTTTAATGAATCAGATTTAACAACTGCAATACCGGCTGAATGGATATAAGTTAAAATAGTCAGCTCAAAAACAAATACATAGAATATAACTAATCCTTTCAAAATTTTAAACCTCCTTGTAAAGGAGCTTTATTTGATTAATATATATACAACAAAAGTAAATTAAAGGCAATGCCTAAAAACTCCCTTCCAGAGTTATTTACATATCCATCAAAAATAAGACACTCAGAAATTCCCTCGACTTTTTAAAAAGTTCTATGTCAGCGATTTATACAACACTGCCGACTTCTAATTAGAGAAAGCCTCCTAAAACAATAATAAACTTTATTTTTAAATGATTATAAGATATTGAAGTCTATATGAAGATACATAATATTAAACTTGTCTTTTTAATCTCATCAGTAACAGTTTTTTCAGTTATAATTTATTTAGCTAGCACCTTAGATATACATCCAGATGAGGCATACTACTTTTCTTGGTCTGAATATCTAAGAAGCGGATATCTGGACCATCCCCCAGCTATTGCCTACATAATTAAATTATCAAGAGTGCTATTTGAAGGGAATTTTGAGATCAGAGGGATAAATATTATCTTAGCTTTTATTTTATTAGCATTGGTTGGGAAATCAATAAGATTAATTTGGAATAATGATAACTCTATATATACAGGTTTACTTATAGTAATACTATCCCCAATTTTTCTTACCGGCACCATAATAACAACGCCTGATACTCCCCTAATTTTTTTCATATCAACGTATATATACTTCACACTTAAAACTATACAATCTGACAAATATTTGTTTAGCATATTCTCTGGTATTTTTCTCGGCTTATCAATGTTGTCAAAATACACAGCATTTTTCATAATACCATCTCTTCTCTTATTTTCCTTAAGGTTCAGAAAAAATTTTGCAATTATTAAGAAAATAGCACTCATCCCTATCCTTGTATCCATTTTAGTATATTCTCCTAATATTGTTTACAATGTCAATACAGGATACAAAAGTTACCTATTCCAGATCACACACGGAATACTACATCCAAAACTCGAACCGATTAAGACTTTTATTCCATATTTTTTATCACAACTGTTCATATTTTCGCCCTTCGTATTCGTAGTCTTTCTTATCAATCTAAACAGATATAGAAAAGAAAGTGATATCCAAAGATATTTATTATTTGCCTGGACAATAATCCCACTTGGGTTATTCATGATACTAGCATTATTTAAGCATGTTGAGGCGAATTGGTCTGCGTTTGGCTTTTTGCCACTACTCATATTAACAATATGCGAAGTTATTAAATCAGTAAAAAGACTTTTACTAATACTATCTTACCATGTACTAGTATTTTTAATCATATTACTCCATATAAACTTCTCTATTCTTCCGTTAAGCGCTGATAATGATCCCCTTACACAAGTAAAATACTGGAAGAAAACATATAATATGATTAGAGAGAATATTCCTGAAAACAAAACACTAGTTACATTTAGATATCAAATATCTTCTATCCTGTATTATTATAGTCGAGGGAAGATTACTTCTCTCTGTTTTGATAGGAGATTTGTCAACTCTGAAATTGGTACCAAGGATGCCCATAATTGGGTTATGATTGATTTCTTCCCGGCCAAAACTGCAACAGAGATAGCACTTAATATTTGTAATAATTCAATAGTAAGAATTCCACTTGTAATTTCCGAGAATATGAATATTATTCGCCGTATAGATGTTATCTACTGCGACAATAAAGAAATTAATAATTAGAAATTTAAATTAGAAAATGTTGGATTATTTAAAACTATTGAGGCTCCTAAAACCATATACAATCCATTTTGTTGGGGCAGTAATATCTATGTTGGTCCTGGCCATAACAACAGCTATATATAGCTACCTTGTTGGACCGTTAATAAAATTTATATTTATAGGTAGTGAAGCTGAACATAGTACACTGTTTGAATTTATTGGCGTATTCGTTCCTCAGATAAAAGTGTACAAAGAAAATATGATTTATGTATTACCAATTTTCATTTTAATCGTTGGTATTTTAAAGGGTATATCCTACGGGGCACAGTTTTATCTTATGGGGTATATAGGACAGAAAGTGATCTTTGACCTCAGAAAGATTTTGTTTGAAAGAATAATTGCGCAAAACATAAATTTTTTTTGGGAAAAAAGTTCTGGAGACATTACAAGTAGGATAATCTCAGACTGTGAAAAGGTAGAACAATCAGTAACGTACGCCTTAAGTTCTGCCATAAGAGATACAATACAAATTGTTGTGTTGGTAGGACTATGCTTCTATCTTGATTATAAATTAACATTAATATCATTTATAGCATTAGCAATTGCATCCATACCTCTGGGTATATTTGGACTAAAGTTAAAAGAGACTACTGTTGATATTCACAATAAGTTGGGAGAGATTGCATCTGCCTCTTCTGATTTCATAAATGGAATTCAGACAATTCATCTCTTTGGAGTTAGGAAATATATTGTTAATAAGTTTAATATAAAACTAACTAAATACTTTGGTGTCATTAAAAAATCACTCTTTATTCGTTCAATTCAGTCGCCTGTGATGGAATTAATAGGTGTCTTAGGCATTTGTTTGACCATTTTATATGCAAAAGAGAGGATCATCTCAGGTGAATTAAAACCAGAACATTTTATTTCTCTATTCGCCTCCATTTTAATGTTATACAACCCTGTTAAAAACATTGCGAGAATGAACAATTTTTTTACTTCAGGTATGGCTGGGGCAAAAAGGATATTTGAGATTATCGACGAAGTACCGGAGATCTATGAAGATGACTCCGGCATTGATATCCGTGATTTAAAAGACAAAATAGAAATGCGCTCAATTAGTCTCTCCTATGGGGAGCGTGAAATATTAAGGAATGTAAATTTAGTAATAAATAAAGGGATGAAGGTAGGTATAGCTGGTGAAAGTGGTTCCGGCAAAAGCACACTGGTTTTACTTCTTTCAAGACTAATTAAACCTACCAAAGGTGAGATTATAATAGATGGAATAAATATCGAAAATATAAAATTAGATAGTCTCAGAAATCTGTTTTCGGTTGTTTCCCAAGATGTCTTCCTTTTCAATGATACTATTTACAACAACATTCTTATAGGAAAACCTGATGCAAAAGAGAATGAGATAATAGAAGCTACAAAGAGGGCAAATCTTCATGATTTCATACAATCTCTCCCAAATGGATTTCACACTGAGATAGGTGAGCGGGGAATAAAATTATCGGGCGGAGAAAGACAAAGACTCTCAATCGCAAGGGCATTTCTAAAAGACTCTCCTATAATAATATTGGATGAAGCAACAAGCTCTCTTGATATCAAAAATGAGGTGTTTATTAGGGATATACTTGATAACCTTATGTCTCATAAAACTACAATAATCATTTCACATAGGCTCTCTTTTCTAAAAAATTGTGACGTGATTTATTTTATCAAAGATAATAGTGTAATAGAAAAGGGAACATTTGAGGAGCTTATTAATAAAAAGAGTTTGTTTTATGACTTTTATAGAATACAAATAAACAATGAGGTTTAACAATGAAAAATGTAGTGGCAAAAATTGTTATTGTATCACCTATAATTTTCATTATCTATGTGAGCTTTAGAATAGCCTTTTTCAATTTTCCAGTATACGACGTAAAGCCTCAAGCGAGTAAGCGACCTGACGGGACATATCACTATAAAGGGGCAATTCATCTACATACGAATTATTCACATGACGGAATTGGAACTGTCTCAGAGATATTATTGGCTGCATCTAAAGCAGATTTAAATTTTGTTATAATTACAGATCACAACAATTTAAGTATAAAATCATACGAAGGATACAAACAAGGTGTCTTGTTAATTGCAGGTATGGAGGTATCTACACCCTATGGACACTTTTTAGCAATCGACATAGACGAACCATTAAAAGAATCTGAGCGTTCAGATTATTTTTTTAAGAGAGTAAAAAGCAAAGGTGGTTTTTCAATAGTCGCCCATCCTACACGCCATTCAAACCCCTGGACAGATAAAAAGAACTTAGATTTTGAAGGCATCGAATTGATCAATTTAAAGAGTTATTTTGAAGATTCATTCAAACCCCCATTTTTAAGAGGAATAATATCTACCCTATATTCTCCTATAAATTTCAGATGGTCAATGCTCAACATATTAACATATCCTAGGAAAGAGATTGAGTTTTTGAACGACGCACTAGCTACTCATCCAGTCTTCATCACATGCGGAAGTGATGCTCATGGAAAGCCACCTTATGACAAGGTAATAGATTTCTGTATAAATCATATAATAACAGACACGCCGCTAACAAACGATCCTATAACCGATAAAAAGATTATTCTATCTGCTATTAAAAACGGCTCACTTTATATTGCTAATGACTTTATAGCTAGTGCGGACGGTTTTTATGCATATATGGATGTTAATCCGACTGATAATACAAGAACACTGAAGATAGGAGTTAGAGATTTCCCCAATAAGGATGCACTAAAGATAAATGTTTATTCAAATAAGAAAAGGATTTTCTCGCAGAAGAGCAATTCGGCTGTAGTAAAGGGTCTACCAATCACACCAATAAGAGTGGAGGTAACAATAGAGATTCCATCTGTTATTCTTGGGAAGAAAGAAATTCTATGGATTACAGCATTAATTTTATGAAATCATACTATGGATTGAGTCTATCCATAAGTCTTGGAAATGGTATTGTCTCTCTCACATGATGTAATCCACAAATATAAGCAATAGTCCTTTCAACTCCAAGCCCAAAGCCAGAATGAGGCACTGAACCATATCTTCTAAGATCCAGATACCATTCGAATACATTTTGTGGAAGGTTATGTTTCTTTATTGATTCTAATAGAATCTGTAAATTATCTTCTCTCTGTCCACCACCTATTATCTCTCCATAACCCTCTGGGGCGAGGAGATCCATGTTAAGAGCAAGTGAAGGGTCATTTGGGTCGCGTTTCATATAAAAAGCCTTGATTTCGATTGGATAGTGTGTAACAAATACTGGTTTGTCAAACTGCTTTGTTAGGGTCGTTTCTTCATCTCCACCAAAATCGTCACCATATTTAATATCATGACCCGCTTTTCTTAATAGCTCCACTGCCTCGGCATATTTTATTCTATAAAAAGGTCTTTTTGATGCCTTCCTTAGGTTGTCAACATTACGTCCTAAAACAATTAATTCATTTTCGTGTTTTAAAAGAACTGTCTCTATAATATATGAGACGAGTCCTTCTGCTACTTCCATATCATCCTCAAGGTCATAGTATGCCATCTCTGGTTCTACCATCCAAAATTCGGTTAAGTGTCTTCTGGTCTTACTCTTCTCTGCTCTAAAAGTGGGACCAAAACAATATACCTTACCAAGTGCCATCGCTGCTGCCTCCATATATAATTGACCTGACTGGGTAAGGTATGCCTTCGTATCAAAGTAGTTTGTCTCAAATAGTGTTGATGTCCCTTCACAGGCATTGGGAGTAAATATAGGTGCATCAACTAGTATAAAACCATTTGAATCAAAAAAATCCCTTATTGATTTAACTATGGTTGCCCGAATTCTAAGAATGATACTCTGCTGATACGAGCGAATCCACAGATGTCTATGATTCATTAGAAAATCAATCCCATGTTCCTTCAAGGCTATAGGATATTCTCTTTCAACGTAGGAAACCACATTATAATCAGTTAGTTCAATTTCATAGCCACAATAAGGCGCCCTACTGTCCTTTCTAACTTTTCCTCTGACAATAATCGAACTCTCTTGTGGTATTTTATCGGAACCTTCAAATTTTCCAGGCGATATAGATTGAGGAGTTGCTACACATTGAACTATACCAGTTCCATCCCTAACAAGAAGGAATCTGACTTTGCCACTAGATCTTATATTGTATATCCACCCATATATGGTTACTTCTCTATCAACAAACTTCTCGAGGTCTTTAATATAAACTTCCGGTTTTATCATACGGCTTATCCTAATTATTGAAAAACCTACTTAAAAAGTGAAACATCTCCCTTACCTTCCCTAATAACAATCGGTTCTTTACCTGTAAGGTCTATAATTGACGATGGCTCTTGAGAAAGAATACCTCCATCAATGACCAAATCCAGAACCTTACCCAACCTCTTATGTATCTCAATTGGGTCCGAAAGGATTTCCTCATTTGAGATATTAGCACTTGTGGTCACAATAGGATGTCCCAATGTCTTAACTATTTCAAGACATATTTTATTATCAGGAACCCTTATACCAACCGTATTTCTCTTAGTAAGCATTATCTTAGGCACTAATTTTGTAGCCTCAAGTATAAAAGTATAGGGACCGGGAATCAACCTCTTCATTAGTCTATACGCACTATCAGAAACTATTGCAAACTGACTTATATGTTTCAGATCCTCACATATAAAAGAAAGTGGTTTTTTCTTATCTTTTGATTTTATTTGGTAAACTCTTTCAACCGCCTCCTTTTCAAATATATCACAACCAATACCATATACCGTATCAGTAGGATATGCTATTACTCCTTTATTCTTAAGTACGTCAACTGCCTTTTCAATGAGATGCTTCTGTGGATTAATAGGATTAATTTGAATTAACATAACTAACTCTCCTTAAAATAAAAAAATCTATCCCGCTGGGATAAAATATACAACCAGCTGTCATAACAAAGGACTGCTTTTATATATCAATTTTGCTAAAATTTAAAGTGTTTTTATTAAATTTTTTATGTTAATTATAAACAACTATGAAGAGGATTATACTACTCCTTGTATTCACGTTGGTATTATCGGGTTGTCTACCAAGGTTACCAAAAAACATTAAATCTAACCAATGCCATAACATTACATTTTTAGATAATATATGTTTAACAACAAAAACAAGAATACTATCTAGTAAGGATAAGATTCTACTGAGACAAAATATATATATAAAAAGTGGGACAATCAGAATAGACACATTAGGAGTGTTTGACGAAGTCATTAATACAATCATAATAAAAAAAGATGAGTTTTATGTAGTTGATTATCAACAATATAAATTATATGTTTTCACAAGTGAAGATGAGTTTTATAAAAGGTTTAATTTACACTTGCCGATATTCAGGCTACCATTCTTCTTAACCCTATCTGACGATACAATTCCAGCGTGCCAAAATTTAAAAGAGGGTTCAACAAAGATATGTGGCGAAGAAAAGATAATAATAGATAAAGACACAGATGAATGTAAATATATCCGAATTAACTATGATTCACCTACATTTGGCAATCTACAAGCAATATATTCAGACTTTTCAAACCTTAACGGGGCATATATTTTTCACAAATTAAGAATAAAAGGATATAAAAACGACATTTCATTAGATATTGATATAACCAAGATCCAAAGGGGTATAAAGGAGCAAGGCATATTCGAAATGGAGACATTCAAGGGGTTTGAGCGTGTCTTCTAATAGTCTCTTGAAAACTAAGATAAATTATGTAAAAACCTTGGATGGACTATATATTTTAAGGGACATTGAGTTTGAGATTTTCGGAAGGGAGACAGTCTGTATTATCGGTGAATCAGGATCAGGTAAAACTATGACAGGCTATTGTCTGATGGGGCTTCTTCCTCAAAACTTGATCTCGGATTATGAAGTATACTTTACCAAAGAAGGCAAAATATATAGTAATCCTGAAGAGTATAGAGGGAAAGAAATAACTATGATCTTTCAAGAGCCAATGACAGCCTTGAACCCTGTATTCTCAATAGGGAATCAATTGATAGAAGTTGTTAGAAGAAACAATACCTTGAAGGAGAAAGTGGTCTTAGATGCACTAAGAAGTGTGGGAATAAAGAATCCCGACAAGGTATTTCACTCCTACCCACATCAGCTTTCAGGAGGGATGAGACAAAGGATACTAATCGCTATGGCATTTTTGCCAGGACCATCAATAGTAATAGCCGATGAACCAACTACCGCCCTTGATGTAACCATGTCATCTGGTATTCTCTCTCTAATAGATTTTTTAAAAAACTCAAAAGGGACATCCCTCATCTTCATCTCTCACGACTTAAACATAGTTGAGAAGATGGCTGACAGGATCATAGTAATGTATGGTGGGACAATTATGGAAGAAGGAAATAAAACGGATATACTCAATAAACCATTACATCCTTATACAATAGCCCTCAAAAGATTATTTGAAGAAAGAAAAAATACTTACAACTCTCGTCTTCCTGAGATTAAGGGGTATGTACCTTCAATCAAGGATATGCCCAAAGGATGCCCATTTAATCCAAGATGTGAAAATGTTATCAACATATGCAAAAGAGAACTCCCACCCCTAACAATAAAATATGAAAACCACAAAGTGAGATGCTTTAATTATCATTCTTACTAGTCTTGGGTTTTATATTCCATACCAAAAGTGTTGTTATTATAGCAAGAAAGACAAGCAGAGATGGCATTACTGCTACCCAAAATTGAAATTTCAAAAAACTATCGGATAACCTGTATGAAAACATTAATAACAAAACGTAAACTAATAGTATAACCACTCCCCAAAAAATGAAATACAAATACTTTTCAAGGTAAAGCCGTTTAATAAAAAGTAATATTAATAATAGACACAGAAATAAAGTCGATAATGAATTGGAAAATCTGTTGTAAAATTCATATTTATATTTTGAGTTATCAAGCCCGATTCTTTCTCTGATTTCAATCACATTTTTTAATTCACCCAAGCTCATTTGATAGGGTCTACCTCTCCTTTGTAGAAATATGTCATACTCGTCCTCTAAATATATAGTTGAAGAATCCTCAAAGATTACTTCAATATTTCTATCATCTTTCAACAAAAATCTCTTGATATCTGTTGCTTGATATTCATTTTTACTAATATGTTTAAGAGTTGATATTGCTACTATTTCGCGTATTCCAAATTCATCATATTTATAAACCTCAAAGTTTTTTAAAATTTTATCTTTCTCGTTAATGTATCTATAGTTGTAAATGCAATTATTCTTACCTAGAAACCACGTCCTGTCTTTGTAAAAGTATGTCCAACTTGCCGTAAATCTCTTAAATTCTAAGACTAGTAGTCTATCTACTTCTCGAGATGCTTTTGGCAAAACAGAATCTAATAACAAAAAGTGAAGCATTGTAAAAATAGCTATAGGCAAGAGAAGAAGCATGACAAATAAATTGGGATTGAAACCCGACGTCAAAAAACTTAGATATTCATTTTTAATTTGGAAGCTAAAAATAAAAATAAGTAAGGATATATACAATGAAAGAGGAAAAGTCTGGATACTCAACACAATGAACCTGTTGATTAGGAGAGAAATAATCAAATTAATTCCAATATTATCCTGTGTAATTATCTTTGAGTTTTCTATAGTATCTATCAAGAAAGAAAGGAATAATACAAATATAATGCAAGAAACTAATATTAAGATATATCTCTTTATAGTATAAAAAAAGAGAGTAATCATTCTTGAGGAAGAAATCTGTTTATAAGAAAGAGAGTTAAAAAAAGAAAGAAACAAACAAACAAAAAGGAATGTGCAACCTTCATAATTCCCATCTCAAATAGGAAATGATACAACCTAAATCCAAAATAATAAATGACTACAAAAAACAAGAAAATACAATTTTTCCAAAACAGACTCAGATTTAAATTTTTAAGGAAAATGATTACTGCTAATATTCCTATCCATAGATTTACAAGAGACAAATATGTTACATCATAAGTACATATCAACTTATCTTTGTATGATCCAGTCTGATAGAACCCTCTGATGTTTTTAATCCTTTTTTCTATGATTTCTGAAATATCAATTTTCATACTACCGCTCTTAAATTTGATATATCTGAGCGACATGTTGTCCTTTTGAATAATACTACCATCCCGCATCTCAACATCTATAGTCTGAGATCCTTTATGAAAAGCAATAACAGCGTCTTTTGAATAAGTTAAAAGATTCTCCCCATTCTCCTCTTTTTGAAAAATCAATACATTCTCATATACCATATTATTGTTTTTACTTTCAAAAAATATTACCGTATCAGGTATTTCATCATTAATACGTCTCTCGGACAATGAATTCCTAAGACTATGACCTACAAACGTTGTAGCTTTGTCTTTAATAATTTTTATTGAGTATGGAAAGAGGAAAGAAGAAGATAAGAAATTTACAATAAACACCAATACCGAGAGTAAAATAACAGGAACGGCTATAGTATATCTTGTATTCCCTGTTAATTCGATTGTTAAAATTTCATTTTTGGTGATTAAAATGTAAAACACATATATTAGAGATACCATAAGAGACAATGGCAAAGCAAACTCAATAGACATAGGTAGCATAAAGACAAGTATTTGAAATAAATCTGCAATACGAATCCCTTTTACAACAAAAATATCTGCGTACTGAACAAAAGAAATAAATGACAATAAGAGAGAGGAGGTAAGCAAAGCAAATAAAAATGAAAGTAAGATCCTTTTTATAACATATAAGGAGAGAACTATATTAAGAGTATTATACATTTAAATTACTTTCATAAGCCACAGTCTGATTTCTCCCTCTCCTCTTTGCCTCATATAAAGCCTTGTCGGCTAACTCTATTATTTCTCTGGCATTATTACTATCTTCTGGGAATACAGCTACTCCCACTGACACCGTTATTTTTTGCTCTATGGGTTCCCCGTCAAAAATAAACTTTGATAGTTCAACATTTTTTCTTAATTTTTCTCCTAAATCTACTGCCTCTTTCTTCTTTATTCTTGGAAATAAAATCACAAATTCCTCTCCACCATATCTTGCCACAATATCTACTTTTCTGACCCTTGAGGAAAATATGTAGGCAATTTTTTTCAATATCTCATCACCGACCTTATGCCCGTAAGTATCATTAAAACTCTTAAAATGGTCTATATCAATCATTAATATAGCAAATCCAGTATTATACCTAATGGAACTATCAACAACCTCACCAAATCTCTTAAAAAAGTATCTCCTATTGTATAAACCTGTCAGGGAATCTGTAATAGATAGCTCAAGGGTTTTCTGATACAATTCAGCGTTTTTAATGGCTATTGCGGCCTGGTTTGCAACTGCCTTGAGAAGTTCTACCTCTTCCTCTTTGAACATATTTATGCCGGGTCTAGAAAAATTTAATACCCCTATAATCTCTCCCTTAAACTTCATTGGTATTGAAAGAAATGAACCATCGATTATCTTTTTCCCTTTATAATGAAGAAATCTTGGGTCGTTTGTCGTATCATTTACTAAAATCATCTCTCCACTCTCAACTACTCTACCAGAGATACCTTCACCTGGCTTAAATGTCATATTCTTCAACTGCTCTTCATTGTCATATCCAAATGCCCTCTTAACCTTTAAAACTCTATCCTCCTCATCCCATAATAGCACAGCTAATTCCAAATAATTCATTTTCTCTTGGAGAATCTTAATTAATGATTCTAAGGTGTCGTCAAGCTCAAGACTGGAATTTAGGGCAGACGATAGTTCAAATAAAAGTGACAACTCATTTAGTTTTCGCTCAAGTGAGCTATTGATCTCAAAAATCCTCCTACTCTTTTCTTCAATTTGCTCTTTATACTTTAACTCCTGTTGTATAGCAACAACCTCCCTTTCATGTTCAAGCTGCGAAACCATTAAGTCGGTAATCTTTTTAAGCATATTGTTGAATCCACTCGACAGTATCCCGAGTTCATCAGCAGTTTTAACCTCGGCTCTGACCAGAAAATTACCCTTCTCTACCGCCTCTATCATGTTTAACAACGTATTAATTGGTTTAACCACATAATATCTAATAGCCAAAGAAAGTATAATTAAAGTCGCAAGAATCGTTAATAGAATGATTAAAAAAGATACGGTTGAAAATTTATATACATCACTAAATAGGGTCGATAGGCTTATACTTTCTGCAAAAAAGAAACCGATAGGCTCTTTTCTTTCTTGATGACATCTAAAACACGCTTGTTCTGGTAATATTGGCACAACAATTTGTGTCGAATTCTTGTGTTCCAACATCTTAATATTAGCCTTTTCCCCCCCTATCCATTCCCTTTTGTAGTCACTGACAATTTTATTTATTTTACCGACATCAGAAGGGTTAGATGCCCACTTTATAACACCGTGGTAATTACTAATATTTGAGGACAATATCTCTTTGTGACTGCGCATAATTTCCCTTATTTGTTTTGAAGGTAAGATGCCATTTTGAGTATGCTGTTCTCTGATTGCTGAGACAACCATCTCATAGATTGAAACAAAATAGTCATTAATATTCTTCTTAATAGCTGCCCTTTGCATGCCTATTAGAAAATAAAATCCAATCCCCATAATAACAAAAATAGCAAGCGATATAACTATTGACACCTTAAAGGCTATACTTCGCTTGATTTTTAGCCTCTGATTTGTTTTTCCCAAGACTTACAACCTTATATTAAGCCTTTAAAAAGCATATAATGTTTTACAATCTTATAGATATATTAAAATGCTTTTTGCAAATTTCTTTCTTTAACAACAAAATACAAAAAAATGCCGAAGGTGGGACTCGAACCCACACGCCGCAGGCATACGCCCCTCAAACGTACGTGTCTACCAATTCCACCACTTCGGCAGCATTTTTTACTTAACACACTCCAACAATTATTTCAAGAAAAATACGCAATGTGTGATTTCTATTTTAAAATGTCACAGGATATTACTAATTTGAAATGTCACTTTTGTTAGGTCTCTGAATCTTTTCAATAAAACAGGGAAGGAAGGTAAACAAGGAGAATACCATTAGATTCTGCGGAAATATTTATCAAATTCTTCCATTTAACGAGATAAGTAGTTTCTGTGGAAGGTGGGTAGAGATATGCGAACTTTTGGATGGAAGGATAGAGATTTTATGGGAAGGTAAGAAATTATCCTATGTAGAGACTACTGATAAAGATGAATATGAGGCAAGAACAGAAAGAGAAGAGGATTTCTTAGGATTTAGAACTACAGAAGTTTTAGAGAAAAAGG
>JAOAFA010000108.1 GCA_026416535.1 Deltaproteobacteria bacterium | reverse complement strand
TGAATAAGGATACTACAATTATTTTGTTATTCATAAATAACTCCTCCCACTAATTTGTAATTATATCAAAGAAATTGAGGAATGGAAATAAATTGTATAAGTCAAGGACATTTGCGACATTTCTCCATTTTCAACTAAATACTCTAAAGGGCTCTTTAACCCAAGTGACTTGTGTGGTCTCTGAGTATTATAGAAAATCAAATATTCACCGAG
The DNA here is from genome assembly GCA_026416535.1 of Deltaproteobacteria bacterium. Classification (GTDB taxonomy): domain Bacteria; phylum Myxococcota; class SpSt-1050; order SpSt-1050; family SpSt-1050; genus SpSt-1050. Next base: position 7,056 of record JAOAFA010000108.1, on the reverse strand, counting down.
TCTTTGATGAAATAATGACTTATCGTGGATGATATCCAGATTTGCTTCAATGAACTCCTCCTGGATGATCCTATTATACCTCTCAATGTATGTGTTTATCTTTGGACAACGAGGATAGGAAAAATAATGAGGAATCCCTATAGAGCAGAGCATATCTTGAAACCTCCTGCTGTAAAATCTTCTGATTCTACCAAATATAGGATATGCTCTTGTGTAGTAATTCATTACTCCTTAATGTCGCATATGTATCTTAACTTTTCCAGACATTCAAAAAAGTATCTTTGGTAGAAGGTAATATCTATGATTCAAGCATAACAATAGCTTTACCAGAGACTACTATCTTCCCATCATTATTTTTAATCCTGGCATCAAGAATGATTATCTTTTTAGCCTCGATCTTGTCAATCACCTCGACTTCACACTCTAATTCATCACCAAAATAAACAGGATAATGAAATTTCAGTTCTTGTGACATATAAATTGTCCCATAACCAGGCAACTTTGTACCTAACACACCTGATATCATCGAGGCCGTAAGAAGACCTGGAACAATCCTTCTCCCAAAGCGTGTTGTTTTTGCATATTCCTCAGAGCAATGGATAGGATTATAATCCTGACTCACTGCAATAAAAAGTTCTACGTCCCTCTCATTATAGCTTCTCTTAATAGATGCCCTCTCACCTATCTTTATATCTGAGAATTTTCTGGGTTCGAACATAAAAATCATCCTCTAATCAAATCTACAAAATGGTTGATAATAAAATGCCGTCGGTTTAGGATTCCCCCATCTGAAATACCTGCCATGTAAGGCGTTTAAGGTTTTATCAAGAAAGCAATTTGCCCCATCAAATTTCCCCACTGGATAAGTTATACCATTTATGGTCTCATAACAGTTTCCATCTAGACTTCCATCTGTTACATAATAAAGATTCCCTCTCTCGTCAGGCCAAAAAAATACCTCCCTACCTTTCGGTGAAGTAAATATATGACAATTAGACCCATCAAACCAGCCTCCAAACGGACAAGGATTTGTACAACCATAGAAATATTTTGTATCAATCTCCTGTGGTTTAGGTATTATTTCTTCCTTCAACCTACAAGGTGACCGATAGGGTTTTTTATTCTGATTAGCATCAACCGGATAGCAAAAACCATCACCTCCATCAAAATAAAATCCCTCTCCACAAAAATTAGTAGGACTACTACATACATCAAATACTTTGACATAATCAATCTTATGTGTTTGCCTGACAAAATTCAAAGGTTCAATATAACCATAATTATCATTATGAACCGTCTGATTCAGAATGATAAAGAATTCTCCAAAGGGAATATTTAGTGGTCTAGCCTGACCCGTATGTCTGTAGTTGTCTGTAAATACACCATAATTCATATCGCCATTCTTAACACTCAACAACAACACATTATCTGTATAGAAATTTATCCTCTCCTTGTCCCATTCAACAGCATAGACATGGTAAGCACTGGCAAATGAATCATTTTTATACACAAGACGTCCGCCTATAGAAAGATGATATCTCTGACCTCCATTCCTCAAACACTCCTGATGATCTGGATAATAAGGCTGGGAAGAACCCTCACAATACCCCGTATGATATGTCTGATAGATCTGTCTCGCGTATCTGTCAGATTCCATAATATCAATCTCGCCTCTCTCTGGCCAGCTTCCGGATTGTGGGAGAAGCCAATGTGCAGGGAATGAACCCACGCCGGATGGAATCATCGCCCTAACCTCCCATCTCCCATACTCCTGGACAAATCCTCTATCTCTCCTCACATCTGTGTTACCAATTCTGTATGATCCAAACCTTTTACTATACACCGCCCCGGACATTATAGGACAATTTATTGTATTCTTAGACCAGACACAATTATAAGTTACAATATTTCTGCAATCAGGAGAATTATTCTCATGTAACAACCAATTTGCTTGTGGCTGACTAAGGCAATTCTTCTCGCTTGTTGTCAAACTTGATGCATTAAGCTTTGTCCCATCCCACTTATATGCATTCGCAGAAAGTATGAGTATCCCATTGTCAATATTGGGTTCAACAGACACTTCGAGAGGAGTAAAACCATTCGTCCCATTTTTATCAGGTCCATATTCATTAGCCATCCAATTGGGTTGCCGCAAAATTGTCCACTTACACTTATTTAATGCCTTCAGACCACTATGCGACTCACTTTGAGGACATTCATAAAGTCCTGTCTGATATTCACCAATACATTGTGGTGGCATCAGATAACATTCAGGATCCTCTCCATCTTGAATACCTTTGAAGTCATCAAAAAAGGAAACATACCAATAAGCATTGTTATGATGAACATAAGTTATGAAATTTGAGCAATTAGAATATACCATACCATCAGACACATAGGCTGAGAAATAATTAGTACTCCCAACATCTACTACAACTTCAACTCCATTTTTATTAAAATCAGAAGTAGTCTTTACTAAAAATGACCTCCCGGAACAACTCTTATTTTTGAAAAAATGAATATACTTACCCTCCAACGCATTACCACCAATCCTCACAACTGTCTCAAGAGATGGAGAATCAGTCATTAACATTAAACTAGGTGGACTAAGAAAATATCCTATATCACTTATTGCTACTATATCTGTTAGATTCTCCGCTATTGCGTATTCGCCACCAATATCATAAACATCTATCTCAGAGAAAATAAAATCATCGAAAAACTCGTCTGGCAAATAACCATCTCCTCCTATATCTTGCTCCTCATAATGATCTGTCCCAACAAAAATGTCCTTCACATCAGGAGAAGAAACAAAGTCAGTAATTAGAAAAATATCCTCAATCACAACATCCAAACCTTTAAAATCTTGAATATTATTCCCTGTATCAAGACTATCCCATTCAAAATAATTCTTGTGGTGATCCCCAGCTGAATTAGAACATGCAAAACCCAAAAAACAAGAACTCACTAACACAACAAATAATTTTTTCATACAATCACCCTACTGACATAATAAAACTTACTTCAAATTTTTATGGAAATAATAACCATCGTTCGTTCTCTTTAATTTCTCAGTTATTTTATCTCTATCGTCTCTCTCACAATTTGTATATATTTGACCTCATCCCCTCTTTTTATCGTCAGAACTACATTTGTTCGTTCATCTCCCCTAATGAGTGCAATTACCTCGTCTAGTTTAAGCAAATTTATGTCCATTCCATTGATCTGATAAATCCTATCACCACTCTTAAGACCTGCCTTTGACGCTGGGCTACCTTCAAAAACTTGCATTACGACGAATTCATTATCCTTTTCTATTAAGGCAGCACCAATTCCTTGATACCTGTTCCCCTCATTTTTGATATTACCTTTTACAAGCAATATGTTATTTACTGTTATCTCTCGTTCCCTCACTTCTAACTCTATAGATTTTTTTACATAATCATCTTTTTGTATAACTAGTCTACCTCTTTGCGGTGAGGTAACATTTATTGAGAATCTCCCCAAGCTATCTGTATTGACCCCCGAAGTAGAATCACTATTACCTAAAAATGATACAAGCGCCCCCCCTACAGGTTGCCTTGTTATGAAATCAATCACATTCCCCACGATTAGTGAATTAGTTATCATCTCATTTTTATTAAGGACAATTTGGATATTGTTTACTCTATCTTTCTCAACCAGCACTTTATCCCTCTCAGTTCTTCCTTCCTCACAATGCACAAGAAGCCTATACTCGCCAATCTTTATATTATCAAAATAGAACTTTCCACTCATATCTGTTCTTCTTGCCGAAACAAAATACCCTTTCTCATCCTTCAAAGTAATAACACATCCCTTAACAGGCTTGTTCTCAGTACTAAACACTAACCCTATCAATACCCCCTTCTCTTCACTACTATCCTCTTTTTGAGTCTCACTTCTAATCTCAAAAGGGATCCGCCTGATATTCTTTACAGCCATTCCTAATTTTTCAAGTTTCTCTCTGTCCTGCTCAGGTAACCTCAAGTCTCTATCTCTTGTCTTATTAATCTTCTGTGTAACTGACATTTTACTCTCACCTTTCTCACTGTCTTTTCTTATTAACGGCAGTGAGATTAATATAACCACTACTAACAGAAGGAGAACTACTAAATACTTTTTCATTCTCGCTCCTGGTATCCCTTAATAGAATGAAGCACCTTTAGGTTTAAGACAAAATCCTCTCTCTTAGTATAAGGTGGCATATGTATCCCTGAATCCATTCTAATAGCATCTTCTGGACATGCCTCTACACATAGACCACAGACCACACAACGTAGCTCATCAATGATAAATTCCGAGGGCATCTTCTCAAGCGGATGACCTTTCCTCTCTGTCGCCGTAATCTTTATACACAGTGCTGGGCAAATAGCCTGACACATATAACACGCCACACACCTAGGGGTTCCGTCTTCTCTCATCAAAAGTCTATGGACACCTCTGAAATTAGCTCCATACTTTAACTTCTCATCAGGATACTCTACCGTCACAATACTTCCTTTTTTTCCAAAGAGTAAATTCTTTACAAAATGAGAGATAGTAATTTTGAGCCCTCTTAACAAAGCAACAAAGCTATTCATAATAATAAAAATCCTGTCAACAATATATTCAAAATAGAAATGGGGACTAGTTTTTCCCAACTAATCTTCAAGAGTTGGTCAAATCTGTATCTTGGGAAAGTCCATCTTATAGAAAAAAGCAAAAAGGTAACTAACCCCGTCTTAATTGAAAACACCAACATCTGCGAAATTCTAACCAATATTTCTGCCCATAATGTCTCATTTGATACAAATAATGAGGTGATTGAAACAATCAGAGAAGCAATTCCGATAAACAAAAGAATGAGAAAAAAAGAAACTGACTTGTGATACCTAAATGCAAAATACGAGAGAGAAAGAGGCAAAATTCCAAACACAAGAAAAACAAAGGGGACGGCATTTATATAATCTTCCGAAGATAAATAGGGAAGATGATATCCCCCAAGAAACAGCAAAGTTATTATAGCTGCAATGAATATTATCTCTATAAACTCTGAGAGAAAAAACATAGCAAATTTCAATCCAGAATACTCCACGAAATAACCAATTATTTCGGATTCACCCTCAGGGATATCAAAAGGAGCCCTCTTCCCTTCGGCTAAGAGTGCGACAAAAATAAGGATGAACGACAAAGGCTGAATGAAAATACCCCAATTTGGAAGGAATCCAAACAAAATAGAATCCTGCTTCTGCAATATCTCTACTACAGAAAGTGAATTATAAACAATAACTATCGACAAAATTCCGAGCCCTATTACTACCTCATAGCTTATGAGCTGGGCGGCGGCCCTCACACCACCCAAAAGGGCCCATTTATTATTCGAACTATATCCCCCAAGAATTGCACCAAATATTGAAAGAGAACTAACAGCAAATATAAAGAGCATTCCCACATCAAAGTCAAAAAAGAAAAACCTAACCTCATACCCATTTATATTTAAGCTCTGAGCAAAAGGTATCGATGCAAATCCCATTAAAACAAATAACATTGCCAAAAATGGAGCTAAAACAAAGAGAATTCTATGGGCACCCTCTGGCACAAAGTCTTCCTTAAAAAGCATCTTAAGGCCATCAGCTACAGGGTGTAAGAGTCCTCCAATCGTAATGTTCCTACCGAATAGAACCACATTCGCTCTATTTGGACCCAATCTGTCTTGAATAAAGCCCGACATCCTACGTTCTACCCACGATAAGAGTCCTCCCACACTCAATACTACCATTAAAAACAAAATAACCTTCACTATCTCCACTATGACCAATATCATAAATTAATCCCTGCTTCAGGAATATTGCTGAAGCTAATTCCATCTAACTTAAATAAAGAACACAAAAAGTTATCAAATATCAACTCTGGATCCTCAAATAAATACTCATCATTCAAATCTGACAGCATGATTTTAAGAAAGTAGTATAGAGGTTTGTTTACACCTAAAATTGCTTTATTATATCTCTGCAAAATATTATCAGCATTTATTACTGTCCCATCCTCCTCATAAATAGTAGATATGGGTATTGCCAAATCCACAGACCTAACAAAATCATCAATATGGGTATCAAACAAAATGACTCGCTTCTGTGAAAAGAGGTTTTTGTATTCACTTCTCATATTTCCACCGAATAAAAAGATATTCTTTCTCAATTGTAAATCGGTCTTTAGCTCTATCAGACTGATGCCCATCGTCTCAAGAATCCTTTTAAAACCATAAAAATTAAAATCCCGTATTCGTTTCTTTAAGATGCCATCTTCTATCCAACTGTCAGTATGGACAAAATATATGTTATTATTTCTTAGTAGATCTTTTGCGAGTCTTCCAATTAAATATATTGATTCATTACCTAACGAGGGCGAGACTACAACAGATATACTTTGATTATTACTTTCCAACATCTCACAGACGAAAGAAGTTGCACTATCTATGTCAATCTCATTTCCCTTCCTTAAGGCATTACTTAGTCTATCCGTGTGAATAAGCTTATAGCTCAGTCTCCCTTCATCGCAAATAAAGAAATGATTAACTTTATCATTCTCGCGTGGCAAAAAGCGATATACGACATTATTTTTATGACACACCTTAATAGAGCAATTTTTAGAACAACCCCAACATATACTATTTGTCTCGGCAAGTTCCCAAACTCTGACCTTAAACCTGAAATCAAGACTTGTAAGTGCCCCCACAGGACATATATCAGCTGTATTTATAGAGTAAGGATCATCAAATGGCATATCCCTAAAAGTGGTAATAAACCCCTTATCTCCCCTATATTTTATACCGAGAACCGGCCTTTTTATGATCTCATCCATAAATCTTATACACCGAGTGCAAAGTATACACCTCTCTGCATCGTAGATTACCCTTGGTCCTATAAGGAAGGCCTTCCTCTTTTTAATTTTATCCTCTTTATATCGACTTAGCGTCTTATCATACTTCATATAATATTCCTGCAAATAGCATTCGCCTACCTGGTCACATATAGGGCAATCTACGGGGTGATTAAT
>JAOAFA010000075.1 GCA_026416535.1 Deltaproteobacteria bacterium | reverse complement strand
GGAATAAGAACCTGCAAGAATACAGCCCAGTGCAGATCAGATGAAGAGTGCGTAAATGGTGTGTGTGTAAAAAGGTCTCCAAGAGATGTTGGGATGGATGAGGTAGTTGAGATACCCATGGATGTGGGGTTGGATATAGGGGAGGATTCATATGCCAATGACATTTACGATGTAGGAGAGGGTGTTTATGATGCAAGAGATATTGAGATAGGATACAGTATAGGGATAATGTCTGTGTATGAGGGTTCTGCTGGGGAGTGTTGGAATGAGGGATATGTGTTGAGGAGTGTGAGTGGGTATTCTGGGGTTAAGGAGATGGGGGATGGGGAATACACAGTCAAGTCTGGGGCGAGGTTTAAGTGATTAACAGGAGGTTTAGGTATTATGAGGGATAGGGTATTATTTATTTTTATGTTATTGATGTGTGGGAATCTTTTTGGTTCGGAGATACCATCGGTGATAACACATCAGGGTTATATAATGGATAAGGAGGGGAAGGGAGTAACAGGGGAGCTTAATATTTCGGTAGGGATATACAAGAGTATGGATGGTGGCGATTTGGATTTGGTTTGGGAGGAGGATTTAGGGGTTGTGAGAGTGAGGGATGGGTTTTACTTTGTGAGGATAGGTGATAGGGGTGGGTTAAAGGATATATTTTCTGGGTATTCGGTTTTATTTTTGGAGATAAGGATTAATGGTAGGCCTTTATCACCGAGGCAGGTTATAGGTAGTGTGCCGTATGCATTTGTGGCGTATGATGCGGTGGGCGATATACATCCGAGGAGTGTAAGTGTTGGTGGGAGGGAGGTGATAGATGAGATGGGCAGGTGGGTAGGTGATATACCTATGGGGAGGGCGAGTGCTACGAGTGATGGGTATTTAGCGAAGGAGGACTATAGTAAGTTTAGTGGGAAGCAGGAGAGGGTGAGTGGTAGTTGTGGTGTGAATATGTGTATGGTATCTGTGAATGCGGATGGGAGTGTGAATTGTGCTCCATGTGGAGGAGGTGGAGGAGGTAATTATACAGCGGGTGCTGGTCTTGTGTTGAACAACTATCAGTTTAGTCTAGATACGGCATATTTAACAGGGAGTGCTTATGATAGCAGGTTTGTGAACACGGATGAGGTGAATTCTATAAGTGGGAAGATGATACGTGGGGGTGCGGTAGAGGGATATCATTTATCGACGGATATATGTGGTGGGGTATCGGATTCTGTTTTGTATTTTGATGGTAATGATTGGAGGTGTAGGCAGTATCCGAGCGGGGTTGGGACTGTGACAGTTGTGAATACAGGTGCTGGGTTACAGGGTGGACCGATAACGACGAGTGGAACGATATCGTTGAGGGGTGAGTATCAGAGTGGGAGTGTGTATGATGATAGGTTTGTGAATGTAGGGGAGATGAATTCTGTGGATACGAATATGATAAAGGACAGGGCGGTGACATTTAGCAAGATAGCGAACGGTGGGTGTGGGACTAATCAGTATATTAAGTGGGATGGTAGTAATTGGAGTTGTGGTACGATAAGTGGTGGCGGGACAGTTACACAGATAAACACAGCGGCACCGCTTATGGGTGGACCGATAACGACGAGTGGAACGATAACGATACAGCAGGCGACGGCTAGCACGAGTGGATATTTATCAGCTGCTGATTATCAGAGGTTTGATGCCAAGCAGGATGCGTTGGGGTATACACCTGTAAACAGGGCTGGGGATACGATGACGGGGGCACTTAATCTACCTGCAAATGGACTAACGGTTGGCGGAAATCAATTGGCTGTAAGAAGTAGTGGCATACTCTGGGGTTCTTATAACTACCTATCAACTGATCAGGATGGTTCAATAGAATTAGGAAATTCTACTTCTTCTGGTAAAACACCATTCATAGATTTTCACTTTGGGGTTGGTGTGAATCAGGATTACAATGTAAGGATAATCAATGATGCTAATGGTAGATTGACTATAAATGCAGCAAATTTTTATGTAAATGGCAATATCAGATCATCGACAGGACAACCTGTTTATAGACAGGCAAATGGATGTGTTAATGGGGGTTCGCTAACTACAAATTTAACCTGCCAAACAGTTTGTTGTGCATATGATTATGATGGTTATTGCTACGGTTATTATGATTGCAATGGTTCTTGTCAGTATTGGGTTTATACCCCATATAATTGTAATAATACACTTTTGGGCAAGCTTATAAGTCCGTAATTTTTGATATGGTTGGTGTGTATCCAAGCTCTTCAATTTTATCCAATCCGAGTTGTATATCCTCGTTCTTACTTGCGTAAATAACGGCTATCTTGTTTTTATAGTCTACTGTTATGTTGCGAAATTTGTTAAGGCTTTCCAGAGCGGATTTTATTTTCTTTTCGCAATGTTCACACATCATGTTTGCTATTGCTATCGTGACAATTTTCATTTTGTATCCTCCCTAAATTTTCATCAAATTCATCTTTCCCGCAACACATATCAAAGAGGAATGGTACTTTTTCTCTTGCCAATTCTACCATCTTCCTACTTATTTTCTGTATTTCCCATTGTGCATGGTGATCCATTCTAAGCCTAGAGATATGGTAAAGTTCTCTGGCATTTAAGAGTGCATAGACACGTCTCCTGTGACAATTTAGTATTACATAATCGGCAGCGTATTTGTTTACTTCGAGTATTTTTTTATAAAGGTCTACTGATTTATGTGAGTGCTCGAGTATCTTTTTTTCAAATCCGCACTCTCTTACAATTGGAGGGATCTCAATACCAAGCTCAAACAGATATTGTTGGGGGATCTGTGTCATCATTCTATGTCTCTTAAATTGTGCATAACAGCTTGCACTCATTGTCAGCTCGTATTCAAGGTTTATTGCCTCAAAGAAGCGGGGCATTTGGTTGTGTTTGGTTACACACTCGAATATGCTATGTATTAATTCACGCTTTTTAGCCTTACTAAGCCCAGCTGAGAATTTGGTTGATTTTTCAAATGAATCACTTGAACTCCAAAATCTATGGACAGCTATGATCTTGTCGATATCCCCGTGGGTAGAAATGAGTTTTACGTCAGGATTGGAGGGAGTGTTATTTCCCTTAGGTTCTTTCTTTATTTCTGGGTCTGAAAACCAATAGAATGTGAAATATTTCTCAGGTTCTGTGTACCTTATGAGAGATGGTGTATATTTAATTGTTTCGTTAAAGATAGACTTGGATAACTTTTGCAGTTCGGCAAACGGTGATGATGCCAAGATTTTAATTATATATTCAATGTTTCTTGCATTCGCAGTGAGCCCGAGTTGTGTTGTGACGGCAAGAGGTAGGACATATCTTGCATCCTCCATCGCAAGTCCTTCTATATCCCTCTTCTTGAGTTCTTCGTTTTTGTATGATTTTCTTTCTTTAATCAGAGGAAGCAGAGTTTTAAAAATCTCTTCATATAGTGAAAATGAGTCCTTAATAAAGGTTGTGAATTCGTTTTCTAGTTTATTGTTCAGTCCATCCGGTATCACAAAATCCTCTCCAAGCTTGATATATCTCTGAGACTTTTCTGTGTAGGAACAGAGTCTGAATCTCTCAATATATTCAGCAGCAAGCCTTGATATACCTATGATATCGATATTGAAGACAGCATGTTCCGCTATAGATGAGTGTCCCATATCAAAGACAACTCTCTTGTTTAATTCACGTGCATTTTTTACATTCTCTCTTGCATCCTTTCTTATTTCTCCGATAGGTCTAGGATCCCTGGAGATCTTGGCATAACTTGCTGCAATTGTCTCAGGCGTTGCATCATTTAGATTGAGCTTCTCTATATTTTCAATATCGATGTTGAACCCTGCAACTTTAACTATCATAGAAGGCTTAATTTATGTGTTCTTCGATAAATAGATTCTTTAGTTTTTCCATATGTTCTTTTGCATAACTAATCCATTTTGAATTCATCCCTGTTCTCTTCCCTACATCGATTGTTGCCTCATAGACCCTAACTGCTTTTGTAATAAGGACCGATATTCTCTTTTTTAATTCTTCTTTATATATCTCTTTCTGTTCATCTGTAAGCTCTTCGGGGATTGGGGCATTTATTAGGTGGTCATAAAATACCTCATATAGCTCTCCTGTCTTAAATCCGGCCGCGGTTGCCCAGAAAATATTCCCTGTCCTAATAACTCTGAGATAGTAATTTTGAGCGGAGAGAAGCAACCTTGCCTTTTCTTCAAGCCTTTCTTCTAAAATCTCTTGTGGGAATTGTAGAACAATATCTTTCATCTTATTTGCCTCAATCTCGCCTAAATAAAAGATCGATTGTGCAACAAAAAAGTTATTTTCAATATATCTCTCTTTACTGAGTTTTGAATAATCAATGATAACTCTATTGAAATACTCAGATGCCTCGTTGTATTCCTTCTTGTTAAATTTTATAACCCCAAGATTCGTCTTTGCCTCTATAATGTCCATATCTGAGAGCGAATAATTGATTAATTCTAAAAATATCCTCTCTGCTTCATCAAGCTCGTTTAGACATATTGCTACGTATCCCTGCCTGAATTTGTAATCTATGTCTTTTGATACATCGGTAAGTTCGGAATACATCTTGTAATACTTCTTTGCCTCTTCACACTCTTCTAACATCTCCAATGATAGGGCAAGGTTGTAAACCGCGGTCTTAAAAAAACTTGATTTTGGGTAATTTTCAATAATCTTTCTAAAGCAATCTGCTGCATTCTTGTAGTCTTTGTTTTCAAAGTATTGTGAGCCTATTTTGTTTAGTTCAATATCATCGTACACAGTAAGGGGACCATCTCCTGGACGTATAAATATGGGATGGTCTGTCATATCTATGTGCTGTCTTGTCTTTGATGGACAACCGGTTATAATAATGGATACAGATAACAGTATAAATAATACCTTGCCAAAACTATTAGTCATAATCTCTTAAATAGAGATAACAATTACTTTTGACAATGTAAAGAGTAAAAATTTTTTGTATTAAAAGCAGCTTTTTGTGTCTGTTTTGAGATAATATGCGAAATAGTATATCAATAATCTCTTAGATCACTCGGTCTTCAAAATCTTATTGCGGGCAAACTTCACATTAAACCTTCTTCCTCTATTGCTTCTGTAACGTTTATATAAGAAAGAACTAAATGCCCTGCAGCAAGACGACTGAAATAAATTTGCTTAATTTGTAGTTAGGATGATCCACAAAGTATATAATCACTCGGGTAATACATAATACAGTTCTATTTTTTGATAACAACAAAGAGTGCTAAGTATTCAAAATGGATCCAACATAGATCTTGTTTCTTTATAACGAAGGTCCAAAAATCATTTAGCTGGATTTGCGTATGGAAGTGATACCTGGTCTCACTTTTTATTGACATAGAGTTTGTGATAGCTTTAAATAAGGCATTAGGGAGGGTTATTTATTATGAAAGCTATGTTATTGACTCTGGTATTAGTAGGGTATTGGATGTTATATGGCTGCGGTGAGAGAGCACATAATCCCATTGATCTGGAACATCCAGATATAAATGGAGACATTTCGTATGAAGACATCTCAGTAGATATCTTAGAGCCGACTTATTTTACAGAAAGTTTAGTCAAGTTGAAAGATGAGCTCGTATTTGTGAAGGTAAAGGATAGAACTAGTGGCGAGATAAAGAACTTCTTTGCGATAGGTTATGACTCGCATTCTAATGGTCCGTGGGATGGTGTATCAGGGAAGAACCAATGTTATAGAGACGCAAAGGGTAAAGCCCACGGATTTTATGATAACGCTGAAGAACTTAATCTTTTGGCGGCAGAGTCAGGTGCAAATTTTGTGTATGTTTGGAGCGGCGAAGAAAAATTGAGCACATCTCCCAAACTCTATGGTAGGTGGTTAGAGCAATACAACAATATGGATCCGAAGGTGTGGAGGTCGATACCGATTATTTATAATGGTGCTGGTGAGGTAGATATGGATCCTAATAGAGATGAGGCTATTAATAGTTTGAGAGAGAGGTTTAGGAGGTTTAAATTTAGGATAGGTGAATACTCCAGGGAGATGCAACCGTTGATGCCGTCTTATGAAGAGATGCCCTGGTTTTCGTGGCATCCTACATGGAGAATAATAGGGACGGGTGATGGAAGAGGGGAGATGACATCAGATGAGCAGGCTGATGCATTTGCTCAGTCGACAACAATGATGATAGGAGACAATTATACCTATGTTGAGAACAGGTTTGATGAGGAGCTCAATCCTATAACAGGTCAAAAGGGTAAGAAAGGGGAAGATTATGATTATTGGTTATCTATAGACGATCCCGATCATCGGAGTTACTTCTCTGCGGCATGGGATATGATTTATTCTGCCAGGAGGAGATCTCTAGGAGACAAGGCAGCTGATCCGTCTGTCGGGACGGTTGTGTGGGCATGGATACAAGGACATGCTTTTAACGATGATATAGGAAGGAGTATATGCTTTAATGGGACTAGCGGGCTTTGGGCAGCAGGGAAATTCCCCACAAAGGAGTATTTAAGAAAAGAGATTACATCAACAATTGCAGCAGGTGGAACAGGTATTATATTCTTTGGATACTTTTATTGTAGAAGACCGGAGGCTGATGTAATAAGATCATTTTTTAAGGCACTTTCAAATCCCGAGATATATGAAGGGGTACTAATCTCACCAGAAATGGATTTAGGGTATGATACGAAATTTTTGGGGGAGGTTGGCTACGATGGTAGAGGTAGAGCACATATAATGGTAAAGTGGTATAAAAAAAATAAAACAATATACCTAATTGGCTCTAACCCAGGTGCTAGGGCTACGACATTTAGCCTCAATTTCCCATTCTCTATTGAGAAGGCATATCTGTATAACTGGGATGCAGCTGAGTTTTTTGAAACTGAAGAAATTAGGATACATGATAGAAAAGTGACTTACACAATTCCGCGAGATGACGGTGTAATAATAAAACTCAAACCATTACACAAAAGTAGGTGAGTTATTTTGAGGACTTAAATAGTAATCGGTTAAGGATAACGTCTGTTAGGGTTTTTTGTCATCCTTTTTACTCAAAAATAATATATTTATTGCTGAGAGAAGGCTAATTAGTGGAGAGATGGTAATTGCTGAGACGATGCTATTAGGATAAAACAGATGAAATCTACTCTCAATCTTCTTTTCCCTTATCTCTTCTACGAGCTTCTTTATGTCTTCGAGCTTAATCTTGGAATTTTTCTTTTCAGCTTCCTTAATAATAACTTCTAAGAATTGTAGGACTTTTAAGATTTTCTCCTCGGCATCAAACTTTCCTCTCTCCCATCTATTGACAGTGGTAAAGTGAACTCCTAGTAACTCACCAAACTCCTTCTGAGATAGGTTTAATTTCTCTCTTATGGCCTTTATCTTATCGGCTTCCATAATAAAATATTCTTACCATAATACTTTTATTATGTCAAAATTAAGAACATGTAAAAATAAACTTTAAGATGTGTGACAGGCGATACCAGCTTATGAGCTTTTGTGATTCTTTCTAAAACCTCCTTACTCCTTATAAATTAGTCTTTTATGTCTTTATGTCTTTTCTTGCATCTTACTTCGATTTATTCTTTATTTTCTTACTTAAATTTCTCAACTTCATAAGTTATTCAACAAAATTACAGCCGCAACCAATAGAATCATCGGTCTGAATGTATATAGAAATATCCTTTAAAGTTTGTTCGTCCATTCCGCTCAAGTTGGTATCACCCGATGTAGAATCAGATTCAATTGTACCTGCTCCCTCTAATGTGTCGGTCTCGGCATCTTTGAAGGTCAACTCGCCTCCGTAGTCAGTTAGCTCAGCGCCAATAATTTCTGAAGAGGTATCTGAAATTTCTATACCGTTATCCTCAGGTATATCCATGCCTCCATCTAAGGCCTGGTTTTTCAGCAAGAGGCTTAATTTCTCAATCGTATTCCCAATCTCAATTCTGTAATTTTCAAGGACCATCGGGTCTTTTGAATAGTCAGTAGTTGAGAAGATTATCTCTTCAGGAATTGAGAGCAATTTCTCTGCATCAGAAATGAGCTTGTCTGATAACCCTCTGCCTTTAGCCTCATCCACAAGACCTTTGAGGAGAGAAAAGTATTCATAATCTTCTATCCCATCTCTTATTAGTTCCCATCGTATGGAAGTCACCGGTCCTGAGATCCTCTTTAATCCATCACTGTATCTATAGGGCGGATATATGAGTCTGCCATCTCCGTTTCCCCAGACTTTTTGGGGTTGATTACAGACATAACTTTGAGGGTCAAGATATGGATTTTGATAACCATTTTCATTAATGCAGTCGTCCCAGTAGTTTGTCTGCCAGTATAGTGTGCCGGTGACATTGTATTTCCAGTTCATCCAGAATAAAATTCTGTGTTCGATTGCGATATGGTCGATAAAGAAATTGGGATATGGTGTCTTCGGAGTCGTGCATACGTACCAGAAAACCTCTTCGCCTACCTTCTGCCTCTCGTATGTCAATGTCGGATTAAATTCGTATAACACTGGTACCCATATATCCACAAAACCTATGAGCGAAGGCTCAATCTGTTCAGTAAGCAGTCTCTTGAGTTCAGGTTCGGCACGATGGATAAGTGCATTACCGTACTTTACAAGTTCATAGTCCTTCTCCTCGGGCTCATCGTACCAGTATGTATATGCATATTTAAGAATTCCGATATTCTTTAAGTGTTTTGTAATAGTTTGTGTGATCTTAATAAATAGGTCTTCATATTCCTTTGTCCCCCACTTGTATCCAAGGATGTCCACATCTGTATACTGACCAGTCCAGTCTCCGCCCGCAAAGTTATATAACCTGAGACTAAAACTGTCAAAGTTGAGTGTATCAAATACATACTCTGCTCTTTTATCAAATTTTGAGAAGTCTACGTCCACCAGAGCATCTGATATCTCTGATTCAAAGTTACCATTGAATATTAGATTTTCGTTGGTCCCTATTTTTCTTAGGATAATATCGTCAAATACTGTCTTCCCCATAAGCTCGCAGCTCGGTGTCCATTTCCTTGCATAAAGTCTGACACCGATGTATTCTGTATTACTCCTTATCTGATTTCGGTCTATGGTTACTGATTCGCTGTTCCAGTCTCCATTAGAACTTCGTACAAAATCTAGATTTGCCCCCGATATCCACTTCTGGTTAGAATCATACTGGTTTATAGCAATGAGATAATCACTTCCTACGTTTCCTTTTGCCTTCCAGCCAAGATAGTAATCAGCGTCTCTTTCAATCTTAATTTTTTTATAAAAATAGGCGTTTATACACTCTGTTGGTGAATTATCATCTACCTCTATGAAGTGATTCGAAGTGACCCCATCAGTAACAACCTTTCCACCTATGAAACCTGTAAGTGTTATCGTAAGAGAATAATAGTCATCAAGGAAGGGGTCGATTGGAGAAATCCTGTGTTCTGCCATATCCTTAATATATAACTCTGCGACATTTTTCATATCCTCATAGTTCCCCCCAAGATTGTGATAAAAGTCAAGATTGGTATGATTAAAGCCAAAAGCCGTCCGGAGAGAATGTCTTTTTGGAACCTCGAAGTCCCATATTCTAAGAACTGCTTTTATCTCTTTTTCAGTTCCGTTTGAGAGTATAAACCTTATCTTTGATTCATAAAGCCCCGGTGTTGCCTCCTCAGGAATTTTTATAACAATGTAAAATGGTTGGGACTGATTTGCCTTTATATTTATAGGGAAGTCTGGCTCGACTAATGGGTCAGGTACTTCTCCTTTGAGAGAACTTATATCAGTGGGCTGTGTTATATTTACAAAGTGAGCGATGTAAATTTTGAGAGTCTGCACATTCAGTCTCCCCTTTTCACTTATGAAATCATCAACTGCTATGTTGATGAGAGTTATATCTTTTGCTGGTGTGACTACAATCTGCAGTGCCTCATATTCTCCCTTTGCTATATAGAATATTGCCTTATCCACAGTATTTTCACCCGATGGCCTCATGTTCTTCTGAACCTTCTGTGTAACAGGAGACTGCCATATAGAAATATCGGAATCGCTCATTAAATAACTACCATATGTCATATCGGATATAGTAACCTTTTCAAAAATCACTTCGTCATAGAAGGCATCACCTGTTAACTCCCCTCTATCTGTCCATAAGGTAGCATACAAGTTTATTCTTATCATTGCCATCTTTGGATTAAAGGAGCGTACAATAACCTGAAAGAATCTCCATTCTGTACCTGCAACAAGAGGCATATCAATATTATTTCCGCTAATCCAATTTCCGTTATTATCATACTGATTTATAGCTACAAGGATTTTATGTCCTGAGATTGAAGACCTGTACCACAGAGAGAATCTGTAATATTCATTTTGTGATATACTGATGAGACCACTGCTTGCGGCAATA
>JAOAFA010000044.1 GCA_026416535.1 Deltaproteobacteria bacterium | reverse complement strand
ACATTACCCTCACCAAAAACTACTTTATTTCTGCCGAGCCTCCCCAGATTACATCTCACACAATCATGCCCAATCTCACAACAAAGATCATCTAATAATCTCCTTTTGTCACTAGAACTTATAGGAACAATCTTTCCTTTTTCTTTCTTTTCAAAAAGACTCATCTCCGAAAAAACAAATTTTGGATGTCTTGACCTTTCATCTCTGCCAGGGCATAACCTACGCTCAAGCTTATTCATCCTATCCCTATCAGCTAACATCTCCTCATTTATATCACTACCGTACACAAAAGCCCCCAATGTCTTCTGATACTTCAAGTAGTTTTTTATATTTTTTATTATCTCTAAAACTTCTTCATTCAAATCTTTTTCCATCCAAGCCTCTTTGCTAACTCCGACAATATCCTAAATGCCATATCACGTTTTCTCATCTTATCTATATTCTGAATACTCCCATCACTGAAAATAATCTTTCCTTCATTATAGTCATTACCAAAACCAATATCTGACCTTGAAATATCATTAACAACAATCGCATCAATCCCTTTTTTACCAATTTTACTAATAGCATTCTCAACGACGTTTTCACTTTCTGCGGCAAATCCAACTATATATTTAAATCTCCCGCTTTTTGAAGCAAGGCTCAAGATATCTGGATTCTCTCTAAGATCAACCTGAAGTTTTTCACATCCTCTCTTTATTTTTTGATCACTCCTCTTCTCAAACATCCAATCAGAGATAGCTGCACTCATTAACAATAAATCATACTCTTCTCTGGAGTCCAACATTGCTTTCTTCATGTCATCGGCACTGATTATATTTTCAACCCTCACTCCATAAGGAGGCTTAATGTTAGTTGGTCCAGAAACCAACCTAACATCTGCACCAAGCCAATAAGCAACACGGGCGAGTTCATATCCCATCTTACCACTCGAGGGGTTACTCAAAAACCTTACTGGGTCCATAAACTCTCGAGTGGGACCCGCAGTAACCAACACTCTCTTACCCCTCAAAAACTTTTCCTTGCAAAGATAAAACATAGATGCATCAAAAATATCATCTATGTCAGCAAGCCGTCCTTGTCCTGTATCACCACATGCTAGCTCTCCACTTTCAGGCATTACAAATGAAATCCTTTCCATCTCAGATAATCTTTTGATATTCCGCTGAGTTATTAAATTTTCAAGCATCTTTACGTTCATAGCAGGAGCAATTAAGACAGGACAATCAGATGCAAGCACAATAGACGTAAGGAGATTATCAGCTAACCCAGCTGCTATTTTTGCAATCGTATTGGCAGTTGCTGGGGCTATTAAGATTAGATCAGCCCCTCTAGAAAGCATTATATGATAAAATCCCCCTCCAGATTCATCAAACATATCTGAGTATACCTTATTCTGAGAAAGGGACTCTACCAAGAGTGGGGATATAAATCTCTTCGAATCCGGGGTCATAACAGGAATTATTTGCACATTCTCCTTTTTAAACAACCTTAAAAGTTCACAAGCCTTATAAATCGCTATAGACCCTGTAAGCCCTAATACAAGCCTCATCTCCATGATTTCTGCCACTCCAAACAAACGCAATCTCAGATTAAACTATGTCATTATTACTATGTCAATCACAAAATTAAAGTAGGTAACCGTCTTCATTTCTTAATACCTCATTTTCCCTATTCTTGAAGAATCTGTATAACTTTCATGTTAATCCCTAAACCCTCTCTTGATTATAATTCTATACAAACTGCTAACTGTGAATGTTTGCATCTACCCTGAGGTAATCAAGAACATTCCTTAACAGCAGTTGTTATCAAAATAGATAGCCTCATGAAACTTACCTAGTAAAACTACCCGATCATAGAACTCACACTATATCTATTCATGAGGATTTAACAAAAAAGGTATAAAAATGAAAGAAGTCCCCCAACTATATACAGAAAATTTCAAACTTTATAACTTGACAATTTTAGTTAATGTTATATATATTCCTTTTCGTTGCCCAGGTAGCTCAGTCGGTAGAGCAGTGGACTGAAAATCCACGTGTGGGCGGTTCGATTCCGTCCCTGGGCATCTACCTCTCACACCATAGAGAATCTCATTTAAACTATTCGGCCTTTCTTAATTGTTCCAACTTTTTAGCTACCGATTCTTTAAGTTTATCATCTATATTTTCCATCTTAAGTATATTCTCATATAACTCTTTTGCTTCTTTAATCTGATTCAATTTTAAGTATGTATCTGCAAGATGGTCTGCAATAATTGGTTCCTCTGGGAGTAGTCTATGAGCCTTTTTTAAATATCTAAGAGCTGTAGAATAGTCATTCATTTTATAATACATCCATCCAACAGAATCAATTATTGCACCACTTCTTTGGTTGTACATGTATGCCTTTAGGATCATCTCTTTGGCCTGCTCAAGATTAATGTTATTATCAATATATGTATACCCTATAAAGTTGAGCGCCTCAGGATTATCCGGATTTAACTTGAGTATCGTCTTCATTATCTCAATTGCATCGTTGATCTTAGAGCTTTTTTCATACATCATTCCGATTTCATAAAGTATCCTTATTTTTTCATCTACCAAAATATCGTGCTTATTGGTTGCCTCCATGAGTAGCAAAATTGCGGCATCCTTTGATGTAATCTTTTCATACACACGTGCAAGGTAAATAATAGCATCACACCAAAGCTCTCTTCTCTTCAAAACACTCTCCAGGAATTTTCTTGCATCTTCATATCTCTTCATCCCTATCAGGGACTCAGTCTTAATGTATAATGTAGTTTCGTTCAATATCTCATTTACAGATATACAGTCATAAGCTGTTTGATACCTTTTCATCTCAAGAAACGCAGCACATATCAATGATTGAGCATATTCCAAATACCTCTTCTCTTTTATCTTCTTTAAGAGTTCAATACCCTCTTCATATCTCTTCACAGTAATTAGGAGCTTGCCATAGTAGTATTTGAGTTCGTCATTATTCTTATAGTTATTTACGATGGGTATGAATAATTGCTCAGCCTCTTTATAATAACCCTCTTGGGAATAAATATTGGCAATAGAGATAGAGATAGAGATAGTATCTATGGAATTTCTTAAGGCATAATCAAAAAACAATTTTGCTGACGCAAAATCTTCCTTTCTAAGATATAATTTGCCTATCAAAAGTATAATCTCAATGTCATCAGAGACATACTTTTGAGCGTGCTTCAATACATCAATAGCATAGTCATAACTTTCTTCTAATTCATAAGCTAAAGACAGCATTACAGCAGCATTACGATTCGCAGGATTAACCTTCAAAGAATTTTTAAACGATTCTATGGCGGACTTAATATTTCTTCTATTTAAATATATATTCCCAATTTTAAGATATGCCTCGGATTTATCTGGTGAATTTTTCACCATTTCATTAAGTACCTCAAGAGCAGCCTTTTCATCCTTAGTAAAAAGATATATATCTGATAATCTTAGATACGCCTCAGTGCGTGAAGGATCCAGCTGTTTTGATTCCAATAGCAGTCTTTTAGCTTCCTCTATATTCCCCTTAGAAAACATAAGGGTGGACAATAGAATTCTCGAGTCGTAATCCGATTTATCAGACTCAACCGCGGCCATGAGATGTTTTATTGCCCCCTGAAAATCACTGTTTCTGATCAAGATTAGAGCTA
Organism: Deltaproteobacteria bacterium; assembly: GCA_026416535.1. Classification (GTDB taxonomy): domain Bacteria; phylum Myxococcota; class SpSt-1050; order SpSt-1050; family SpSt-1050; genus SpSt-1050. Next base: position 19,866 of record JAOAFA010000044.1, on the reverse strand, counting down.
TATTGTTTCTTATATAGGATGAGAAAGGATCAAAAACAAGTCCCTGTTTATAACTTTCAAGTGCTTTATCATAATCCTGTTGATACTCATAGAACCTGCCTACGACAAAGTAATGGATCGCCGAAGGACTTAAATATTCTGACTTTAATTCCGAAGCATTACTGACAATTGGAAGTAAAAATAAAGGTACTGCTAAAAAACTTATATAGACATTATTCTTGCTCATTTTCATCTTCATCAATGATGATCTCCTCATCCTTCACCTGTTTGCCTGATTTCATATAGGCAAGATACCCTGTTACTTCTCCCATATTCATCATTGTCTCCCCCTTCAATATTACTCTTTTTTCATCATCTGATATCCAGAGTTTAAGTTTCTTTGTAACTGATGGTTTATCTTTTCTTTGAGCTATACCCTCTATATAAATTGAATTAAAAAAGCCAGCTGGTGTTTGAATCCTTTCTTTACCTCTAACACTCCCAGATACATTCCAATAGTATTTATGATAGAAAACTTCAAAACAATAACTCCTGCCCTTTTCGAGTGGAAGGCCTCTAATCATATATATTAGAGTCATAAAATCCATTGTCTGTTCACCACCAGTGTATTTCTTAGTCTCTTTACTGTTATCTTTTTCCGTGTAAGTGATCACAGAGCCATCCTTTGAAAATTGATAAGTAGTTTTACGCCTTATTTCCTTTTCAGTGACATCTTCATAAAAGCTTATATTAGAGAAATCCGGTAGACTAAATCTGTCGGTAAAAAAAGCATTCACCTTATAGATTTTTGTAAAGAAAGAATTTGTCTTTGCCTTTGAAAAGACTGTAAAATAGGCACTCCCATCCTCTTTGGTTTCCCTTATTATTTTTAAATACACTTTCCCTATAGGTATATCCTTTAGTGCAACTATATAGTATAGTAGTTCATTATCAGAATATGGTATTTTTATTTTCTTTATCTTATCTTGAGTACACTTTTTCACCCTACTGTTTATCTCTCTATTCGGTGATTTGTCTTTACTAAGCCTTTTCTGGAGCTTAATTACAGGTCCTTCTCCAGTTAGGGCCAACGATGGAATTAATGCTAATATTAATATGCACTTTAAAAATTTCATAATCTATTCCTTTCACAGCACTTATACCTTGCATCACTTAAATACATTAATTATACTAATAAACTTATGAATTATCAAAGGAAAATATTAAATCGTGTTTTTTTAGTCTTCTTAACAATTAATCTGGTTTTTATCACATTAATATTTCTTAAACCTATCCTAGGCAAAGATATTACTATCACAATTGGTGCCTCTGTCTTTATAATCTCAACGATCCTATTAGCTAAGATAGATAGATTAGATGCAAAAATCTTAGGGGTATTTTCTGATTCAATCAAAAAAGATTTAGGGTATTCATTATTAACGATGCTAGTTATTTTCCCCGCATTTTTTGTGGTTAATCATTTCTATCAAATAATTATACTAAACCAAAAATTTGACCCTGCTCTGAGAAATAATATTCTGACAAACATTGTAAACAATCTCCTACTTATCTCTATCCCTGAAGAGATATTTTTCAGAGGTTACATACAAGGACAACTATATAAAGAGTTTAGTTCAAGGAGGTATTTAGGGTTATTCAGTATTCCAAATTTGATCACATCTACCCTATTTTCCTTGGGTCACTTCATTACAAATCCTCGATTAGATAGATTAGCGGTTTTCTTCCCATCATTGTTGTTTGGATACCTACGAGATATCAGGGGAAATATATATCCCTCTATTGTCTTGCATTGGTTCTCCAACGTTTTGATGTACATTATACTAGGCATGTACAGATAATCTATTTATAGACGAGAACAATAGTATAGGCACTGAATGCCATACCGCTCCCTATTTCACCAGTCTCTTCGGAGGTTGTTGCCTTAATAGAAACATCCATTTCAGTTATATTCAGTATTCGAGCGATGTTTTTTTTCATTTCACTTACATATTTTCCAATTTTTGGGCTTTGTAAGACAATAGTAGAATCGACATTTCCAACTTTGAATCCAAGCCCTGATACTATGTTATATGTTTGATTAAGTATTTTTGTACTCCTAATTTTCTTATATTTTGCATCCGAATTAGGAAAGTAATATCCAATGTCTCTTAATCCACAGGCTCCAAGTAAGGCATCACAAATTGAATGAATCAGCACATCACCGTCAGAATGAGCTATAGCAGATTTCGTTTTGTCAATCAAAACTCCGCCAAGCCACAATCCTTTTCCTCTTTTTATTCTATGTATGTCGTAACCAAATCCAGTTCTAATAATTCGCTGATTTGTTATCATCTCCATATCTTCCTTGTAAGTAACCTTAATATTTTTCCTATCCCCATTAAAAATGACAGGCGAGATCCCTATATGTTCTATTAGTAAAGAATCATCCGTCGGTATAAAACCTCTCTCATTAAACCACTTTTCGTATGCATAGGTTACCAAATCTTTGTTAAAGAACTGAGGGGTTTGAATTTGATAAATATCATCTCTAGGTATTGTTCTAACAATTCTATTCTCTTTAATGAATTTTATGGTATCTATAAGAGGTATAGCTGGGATAGCAGAACCATATCTGATTACAGTACTAAAACCATTTTCAATTAGACCTTTAGAAATCATTGGTCTTGCTGAATCATGAATTGCAACAAATTCTGAACTACTGTGTTTCAGGTATAATAGAGCATTATAAACGCTGAATACACGTTCTCTGCCTCCTAATACGAATGATATTTTGTTATACACAGGGTGATTTTTTAAATTCAATTTTAATCTTTCTAGTATAGATGGATAATATGTAACAACTATATTAGAAGGGGTTTTTACTGAGCAAAATACATCAATTTCTTGTTCAATAAAGCTTTTATTAAAAATTTTTAGTAAACCTTTATTTTGTCCTCCAAACCTTTTGCCATGGCCGGCGGAGAGAATTATAAGATCATAGCTACAGTTACGCATTAAATATGGATTTTATCTCTTGAGCTATAATCTCTTCACTCGTATTTTTCACGATGGATAGTTCGTTTACCAACAGATTTTTAGCTGTGTCAAGCATCTTTCTTTCACCGAAAGATAAATCTTTTTGACTCTTCAATCTTGACAGGTCTCTTATTACCTCTGCTACCTCAAAAACAGAGCCTGTCTTAATTTTATCCATGTACTCCCTGTATCTCCTATTCCATGTCTTCTTTGAAGTAGGGGATATCTCTTTCGACTTTAATATCGTATAAATATCTTTGAGTTTTTCCTTGCTAATTATTTTCCTAAGACCCTCTTCTTGTGCCTTTTTAGTGGGAATCAAAATTTTACTTTCTGTCTTTAATATCTTCATAACATAGAAGGTCTCTTTATTTCCGTTAATTTCTCTTGTTTCTATTGAAATTATTTCTCCAACCCCCTGGGCGGGATAAACGGCCTTTTCTCCAACTTTGAAGGTAATATTCATCTACAACCTCCTTTGTTTTTAAACTACGGAGCGGCTTTATTATATACAGATTTTTTTACAAAAATCAATAAAAATGATACTTAATTCCCTTTTTTTAAACCTAATAAAGCAGCACCATATGCAGCCGTGAATTGTGGGTGTACTGAAACCAGAGGTTCAACACCTAGTTCCCTCCCTAAAAGTTCTCTTATAGCCGGGTTTAATGAGACTCCTCCTGATAGAATGAGAGGAGGTTCTAATCCAATACTTTTTACCATTGACTTTATCCTTTTAACCAAAGAGAGATGAAGTCCTTTCAAGATTTCATCAGCACGTATTCCTTGTGATAATAATGATATAATCTCGGATTCAGCAAAGACAGTGCATGTAGAAGATATTGGCTGTGCAATATTGGCATTTCGAGCTATTTCCCCCAATTCTGATATATTAATGTTGAATCTAAGAGCTATGTTCTCTAAAAATCTCCCTGTGCCAGCAGAACATTTATCATTCATTATAAAGTCTACCAGTTCTCCGTTCTGATTGCATTTTATTACTTTTGAATCCTGGCCTCCTATATCTACTATTGTGCAGGATCTCCTAAATTCCTCAAATATACCTCTTAAATGGCATGTTATTTCTGTGAATCTTCTATCTGCTATTTTTATAATCTCCTTCCCATAACCAGTTGCAATGATTCTATATTCTTCTCTTTTGAACTCCAATAGCTCTTTTGAAAAAAGGTCATTAACTTGTTTAACTATTACCGTCTCTGTCGGCATAATTTTTGAGTAGACTATTCGTTTAGTACTATCAAGGACTATTACCTTAAAGGTAGTTGAGCCAATATCGATACCTATTGAGCCTTTGATCTCCATTTTCTCTCCTTTATCTCTTCTATAAAAGCCTCAAGTCTCATATTTGCTTGGTTAAAATTAAAATCCCTTGAATCTGCCTGATCCGCTTCAATCAGAAAGGCTGGGAGGCTTAGTTCAGAAACTATACAATTCCTTTGATCTATTTGACCTAGTGAATATGGCTTACAGGAACGATTGGAATGTAGTATTATACCATCCACTTCCAATTCTTTTGTTAACTTCTTAAGCACCTCAAATTTTGACAATGGACTTCTATTCAACAAAACCTGTGAATATATACTTGAAATTGAATCTAAGGGTCTATTCTCATCAATGAGATGAGCCAACTCTCCCCAGGCATAACTAAACGTAGCTGCAATTATGTTTGTGTTCATTTTTGCAAGGAAGGTTGATATCTCTCTAAGCATAAACCATATTGGGAGATTATCCCATAAGAGGCGAATCTCTTCATTTCGTATAGCCCCGATATTATTTTTCACCCTATATTCGAGTTCACTTAGAAGCCTTTGATAATAAAGCACAGTCCTTCTTTCACCCCTCAAGTTCACAATAGGACCCATATGGATAAATGTGTCAAATGCACTTATCGGTGAGGGGCGATGTTTCGCAGTCATGAGTATTTTTAACCATAGTGCTACCGCTTCTCTCGAGTAAGATAGAACTTCCCTAAGCCTTTTTTCACTAAGACCCTTGCCTGACACTTTTTCCATTATGGGTATAGAATCGTTCAATTGTCGTTTGACATACATGAGTTGGTCATTATTGATTGTGTCATAGACAAAAGGTGTGTCAATAACAATTAGTGGAATCTTATATATGTCTGCGAGCACCTGATACCAATATAAAACAGTTTGACAAATATTTGTGCATGCAAGTATAAGATCTGGTTTAGGGAGCTTAGAAATAGGGTCTTTATTCTTTAAGATCCACCCAAGATTAACCTTAGCATAACTGCATATATCCTGGGGATACAAGCCTTCTTCACTATCTTCAATTAATTCAGTAGAGAGCTTTCTCGCACCACATAGAGCAGCATGGTTCTCTGGATAAAAGAGATAGTAATCTAATGCAAGTAAAAATTCAATAGGAGCCCCTGATGTAACCCATGCTACTTTTTTCGTTGTATACATACCTTTTAAATAATGCTGACTCATAAGATTTTTCATCTCAGCAGATGAAATAATTGGAGGTCCAAATATATTACTTTTTTTGAGCTTCCCTTTAGTTTTTAACCTTAGTTTTTCTAATTTGCTTCTAATTAACAGCAACAGCTTACCTAAAACTTCCACATTAATTATATATTTTATCCTTTTAATCATTTAAAGACCTTCTAAAAACGACTGAACTCTAACCATATTTTGTCTGGACATTTTTCGAGATAACTCATATTCAATTATAAATGTTTTTACTCCCATATCTAAAAGATGCTTTCTAATTTGTGGATAATAAAAATATTCAGGTTCACAAAATTTCATAATATAGAATATTCCACCAACAACTCTTGTCCTACCTATCTCCTTTTTAAACCAGTCTATCTTATCAGATACCAGAGATCCCTTTTGTGCATCTGGCACAGTAAATAGAATTAATTCACTTTGCCTCCTCAGGGCATCTGTAGATTGAATTGAACGATTGAGTATTCGTCTCGCGGCAATAGCCAGGTCATCAAATGCAACCACTGCTCCATAGGAATTAATTATATCGAATATTTCCGCTGATTCGGCAGCTATACCAGACATGAATATCTTTTTTAATACCTCTCTGGGCTTATCTACCTGCATTCCTAAAATACCATTCAAGGTCTCGACAAAATCTAAAGCTGACAAATATGTTTTCGCGGTAATTAGCTTGTAGAACTCACTATCAGTGATTGGTATGTATTCCCTCTTTTCATAGACCTTTCTCATAAGTTCATCTATTTTAAGTTCTATCATTATCTCTTGTTCTAATCTCTCCATTTTAAACTTGTTACCAGTCAGATTCTCAAGTATCCCTATTATTCGTTTTAGTTCACTAACACAATATGATATCCCAAGTTCGTCACTTCGTTTAGGCATATAAAAATTTATTATTGGTTTATCTATATTTATAAAGTCAATCAGCAAAGAGCCAATCTGTTGAAATGTATCACATATATGAGGAACAAACACCAAATCATAATCTTTCCTAAACCTGTGATCTTTGACAAAAGCTAACAAGATCCTCCCTAATGAGCAGGTATAACTTTGAATGTGCATATCCGCCAATGAAAGATCTACATCATCAGCACCCCATATTTCTATTGGGTGTATATCAAATGCCCTTAGAAGTGCCGATGGATAGTAGATAGGAAACACTAAAGCAATCTTTTTATTTTCGCTTCTTGCCTTATCTATTGATTCTCTTCGTGATAAAACTTGCATACTCAAATATTTTATAACATACAAAATTAACAGAGTCAGTCAAAAAAGAAACAACTTTGAAATTCATCGATTGCCTCTTTGATATTACTAAATTTTATAGTTAGATGATGTTTGCCAAACTACCCTCCATGCTTATTAACTTTAATCAACCAAAGCTAGTTATCTATGGTATCTTCACCAATTTTGAATTCCCTCTTCATCGGATACAATTATCACTGAATCATAGCTACTAAGATTATTGTCATATCTCGTGGGGAAGTTTGTCTAGTATTCACAAACGTCATATTGCTCAGGATCTTTGTCAATGAAACACTCATTACAAAACTCGTAATCACAGTGACCCTCTTTACAAACAATATTGTTAATATTTAAAGGTTGCCATTTTTCCCACGATTCCCACAATTATTAATCCCTTTTAAAACACTTGCTTCACATCCATCCAAAATATTCGAGCTACACTCTCCATGCCCATTAATACAAATACAACTGCCGCCTTTACATGAACTATTTTTACCACATTTTTTAGATTGTTACTCACTGTGCCACAAATAGGTTAAATTTGTTTCACAACCCAAAACACTTTGTTCACACTCTACATACCCTGATTTACATTAACCTACAGAAAGGCGAAGTCTTCTAAAGTCATCTGAAATTGTAAAAACCATCCCCTTCCATTATCTGCCGGATAACTTTGTTGTCCATGGACTTTTTTGAAGTAAATCTCCCCAGCTTTTTTCACAAGTTTTTAATAGTAATACCATTACACATAAATCTACCTTTTGATGCTGCCAATCAAGTATTCTCTAATCTTTAATTTTTTGGTGTATTGTAAACTTTTTTACTTTATGATACCTATTATGTACTCAATTTAGTATATATCGTAGAAAAGCTAACTTCATTTATCAAAGGGGAATTATTAAGCGGGATCGCTAAATCTGCAGTGCCAAAACCAAAGCATATATTTAATGGGGATGTAGGATGCTAATACCATAATATGGAGTCCAGATTTATACTCCTTAAAATAGCAAATTATTACAACTCTTTGCTAAAATATGTAAATCTTTCTATGAATTCATTTCATATTATTGTTCTGCTGATGTTTGATTTATATGCCTCTAGTCTTTAGCTTTCAAGGTTACATCCTTATCCTTTGTTTTAAAATTTGGGTTATTGCTACTAATAAAAAAGAGACTTTTCATAGAAGGTTACTAGAATGCCTAATTTGATTGCATCAAATAATAAGCACAAATTACCAATTTAGTTAGTCATAGTATTCCAGCTTGACATTAGCACTTTAGAGAAGTATTTAATATTCGATTAGAATCTTACAAATTGTTATTTAGTAAGGAGTTGTTGAAATGCAAGATAGAGGTAGTTGGAGTTCAAGATTTGGCTTTGTAATGGCAGCGGTGGGTTCAGCTGTTGGCTTGGGAAATATATGGAGGTTCCCATATTATACCGGTACGCATGGAGGAGCTGCATTTGTCTTTGTTTACCTTCTAGCAGTAATTATCCTCGGGATTCCACTGCTTATAACCGAGATTGCGGTTGGAAGGGCCTCAAATAAAAACCCAGTAGGGGCATTTAAAACGCTTGCCCCTAATTCGCGATGGTATTTAGTGGGTATATTAGGTGTTGTTACTGGTATTGTCATTCTCTCTTATTATTCAGTAATAGCAGGCTGGGTATTTGGATATATTTTTATTACATTATCCAACAAGTTTTCAGGAGCAGATGAACAAATAATTTCTTATATATTCCAAACTGTGTCCGGGTCACCAATAATTCCACTCATACTTCTACTGATCATTATTGGATTTACAACTTACATTGTATCTAAGGGCATTCAAAGTGGAATCGAAAGATACACAAAAGTACTCATGCCTGTTCTTTTTTTTCTTTTAATCATACTTGCAATTCGTTCACTTACACTGCCCAACGCAATTAGAGGTATAGAATTTTATCTTAGTCCAGACCTTTCAAAAATAGACGCTAAGGTTATAGCTGCGGCTCTCGGTCAGGCATTCTTCTCTCTGAGTTTGGGAATGGGTGCGATTTTGACTTATGGAAGTTATTTAGCAAAAAGGGAAAACATATTTGGTTGTTCAGCATGGATTGCATTTTCTGATACTCTGGTTGCCATAGTAGCAGGTTTTGTTATTTTCCCAGCTGTCTTTTCGGTAGAGGGTTTGTCTCCAGCAGATGGGCCAGCCCTAATTTTCAAAGTATTGCCGATCGTAATTTCGAAGATGCCGGGTGGATTAATATTTGGAACTGCGCTGTTCGTGCTTCTTACGATAGCTGCTGTAACTTCTACTATATCTCTTCTAGAAGTGGGGACTTCCTTTCTGATTGATGAATATAATATTGAGAGGAAGAGAGCCGCCTATATTTTGGGAGGAATCAGCTTCATTCTTGGCATTTTTTCAGCACTTTCTTGTGGGGCTGTAGGATTCTTATCTAAGCTTCCTTTTTTAGGAATAGATTTTCTCTCCTTAATGGATGTTATTTTTGGTAATATATCTCTGATTTTTGGTTCTTTGTGCATCGCTTTGTTTGCTGGCTATAAGTGGAAAGTGGATAACATTATTGCTGAGATTGAGTCAGAAAATGTGAATTTTAAGTTTAGGATGCTTTACAAGGTTTTAATAAAGTACATAGTTCCTCTTTTAATCCTATTAGTATTCGTAAATTTTATTGTGGAGACATTTTTAAAATTATGAATGAAAAAATATTAGAAAGGATAAAACAATTAAGGGAGGAAATTGAAAAGCACAATTACTATTATTATGTCCTGGATAATCCTATTATCTCTGATGCAGAGTATGATAGGTTGATGAGGGAACTTATAGAGCTCGAGGAGATGTATCCAGAGTTTAAGAGCCCTGATTCTCCTACACAGAAAGTTGGAGGGAAGCCCCGTGACGAATTTAAAAAGTTGCTTCATCCTGAGCCTATGTTGTCCCTCTCAAATGTATATTCTGAAGATGAATTTATGGAGTTTCACAGGAGAATAAAAAAGCTGCTTGAAGATAAGGAATTTACTTATGTCGTAGAACCTAAGTACGACGGTGTGGCTGTTGAGCTTATATACAAAGATGGGATTCTCGAAGTTGGTTCTACGAGGGGAGATGGCACTATAGGCGAAGATGTAACGGATAACATAAGGACCATAAAAAATTTGCCATTAAACCTTAATAGGAGTTCAAATAGTGGGATAATCATCCCTAATGAATTAATAGTAAGAGGAGAAGTCATAATCTTCAAAGAGGATTTTAAAAGGTTAAACGAAAAAAGGCTCGATGAGGGAGAACCACTCTTTGCTAATCCAAGGAATGCTGCAGCCGGTTCGCTTAAACAACTCAATCCAAAAATTACAGCGGCACGACCACTCAGGATTTTTATTTATAGTATTATTAAGCCAGATCCTACCTTGAAAAGCCAATTTGACTTTTTAAACTTTGCCAAAAATTTAGGGTTACCAATCTCTGAATATGTGAAGGTCGCAAATGGACCCGACGAGGTTTTATCTTATTATAAGGAAATGTTGGAGATAAGACATAAATTAAGATTTGATATAGATGGGATTGTCATCAAAGTAAACGAATTTGAATACCAAGATATACTTGGGAATATAGCAAAGTCGCCGAGATGGGCTGTGGCATTTAAATTTCCTCCCATACAAGAGACTACTGTAGTTGAAGATATCATTGTGCAAGTTGGAAGGACTGGAGCATTAACACCTGTTGCAATATTGAAACCTGTGAGAGTTGGGGGAGTTACCATTTCAAGAGCTACGCTTCACAACCAAGACGAAATTGAGAGGCTTGATATTAGAATAGGCGACACAGTTGTAGTTCAAAGGGCAGGAGACGTTATACCAGAGATAGTAAAGGTTGTAGTTGAAAAGAGACCTAAGGACTCTAAAAAATTTTTATTCCCTGATAACTGTCCTGTGTGTCAAACTAGAGTAGAAAAAGATAAAGATGAAGCCATTGTAAGATGCCCTAATGAGGAGTGTTCGGCAAGGGTAGTAGAGAGAATAAAACACTTTGTTTCAAAAAGGGCAATGAATATAGAAGGACTGGGGGAGAAGTTAATAGAGAGGTTGGTTATTGAAAAAAAATTAATAAAAGATCCCGCAGACATCTATAAACTAAAGATTGAGGATCTAGAGCATATGGAAGGGTTTGGTGAAAAATCAGCAAAGAATATAATTGATGCGATTAATAAAAGCAAGAAGACAACACTTAAGAGATTTATATATGCACTTGGCATTAGACACATAGGTGAAAATACAGCCGAACTTATCGCTGATTATTTTCAGGATATTGAAGGAGTCATAAGTGCAAGCGAGTCTGAATTGAGACAGATTCCTCAGGTCGGTGAAGAGACTGCTCGAGAGCTCGTGAGATACTTCCAAAATCACAAAAATATAGAAATGGTAAATAGATTGAAAGGATCTGGTATAGAGTTTGAATCTAGTAAAAAAGATAGTGATTCACTAGCCGGGTTAACTTTTGTGATTACAGGGACCCTAAATAGATTCACCAGAGATGAGGCCAAAGAGTTTATAACTAAAAACGGAGGGAAGGTATTATCTTCTGTGACTAAAAAACTTGACTACCTTGTCGTAGGAAGTAATCCTGGAAGCAAACTTGATAAAGCTCAAGAATTGGGGATAAAGATTATATCTGAAGAAGAACTTATAGCCATGATCAAGAAGAAAAATTGATATATGAACCTTGTTTGCGTGCTATATTAGTAATGCTGTTTGATGGGGGAGAGATAGCCAAGTATGGATGTGGAGACTATAATTTTGTAATCCCTTTTAATTGTAGATTAGTATCTCAGAATTTGCGTGATATCTATATTGGTCCTGCAGGATTACTCAAGCAAAATTTTTATATTGAACAGACGCTTATCTTTGCATCAAATCTACATTGTGGTGATACGAGTGTCAGGACTGAATTCGAAGTAGGTGATATTGCTGACAGTTATCTAACTCATGAATCGTGAGCCATTCGAGAGTACTTATAAATCACAGACACAGATAGGTTATAGATAGACAGATCTTGTTGTTGGAGAGACAAATATGTAATATTTTCGTAGGCACATTAAGATTATGATAGCACAGAAATCAACTCATTTTGTTCTCAACTCTCTTGCCTTGATTTATAACTCCTACTTCACCTCTTCTATTTATTCCGCAGAATAGAAAAGGTTAATGGACTAAAACAAAGCCTTTATCTTAGCAGGGAAATAACTCAAAAATCAGATCCAAGATAAACTGTTGAAAATATTTGTATGTCTTCATCCATAGAGATATATATTCTTGAGTCGTGTCTTAGAGTGTTATATTTAGTAAACCAATGTAAAAAGATAACACAAAAATGCTATTTTAGTTGACAACTGTTAGAATATTAATTAAAATAAACCAAAATTTACTTTGGGAGAAGTAAAGGAGAAGTAAATATGAGAATGGTTTTATATATTTTGATGCAAATTTTCTAGGAGGATTTATGAACACCTATAGGATATTTACGTTATCACTCATTCTCTTATACTCATTTTTATATTCTTGCTCGTCAGAGACTTCAGGAGTAAGTTGTGAAACTGATGAACAGTGTCCTAGTGGTCAATACTGTGGCGAAGATAAAGTATGCCATAAAGGAACAAAGCCAATTAAGGATATTGGCTTTGATGCGGGAAGAGATGCGGGTAGAGACGTAGGGAAAGATATGGGTACTGACACCACAGAGCTTCCAGATATATATCCCGACAGTTATGAGGATATACCATATGATACTCTTGGGGACATAGGTGTAGATACCTTTGAAGATGTTATTGAAGACATAATTAATCCAGATATCCAATCAGATGGAGGGTTGGATGCAATCACTGATATTTCTGAAGATATTGGCATAGATGGTACTGTTAGAGTTTTTATCCCTTCATTGTATGATATGGCTGCAGGGACTACACAAATAGAACATTCTTCTGATAAACATTACATAATTAAATCAATAACAGGCACTTCTGCAAGACCCATAATAAAAACAAAAGACACAGTTATTTATAACCAAAAAGCAAAATAAAAAAGGAGGATTAAGATGAAAGGAAGATTTTTAGTACTGTTCTTTTTTCTTATTTCTATCAATTTATATGCATTGCCAGGATTTATCATTCATCAGGGATATATGACAAATGAGAATGGGACACCAGTTAATGGCATTATAAGTATGACAATAGCTATTTATGGGAGTCCAGATGGAAATGATATTCTTTTTGAACAGGCGATGGATGTATCAGTTATAGATGGCTTTTACACAGCGGAAATCAATGATGGAGCTATAATGCCAGTATTTGATGTTGATAAAACCCTTTATCTCGAAGTCTCTGTAAATGGCAACAAAGGTAAACCACGTCAAAAGATTGGTGCCGTACCGTACGCGTTTTATGCGGCTAAAGCATATGATGTAATAGGAGATATCCACCCCAAGAGTGTTTACATTAATGGTACAAAGGTAATTGATGAAACGGGAAAATATCTTGGAACAATAGACGCTGTGAAAAGCATTACTGCTGGAAAGGGGCTCAAAGGTGGAACAATAACCACTACAGGGACAATAGAATTGAACGATGATTATCTTAGTGGTGCTGCTTATGATGGTAGATTTATAAATAATGATGAAGCTGAGAGTATTTCCACAAGTATGCTAAAAAATAATGCTGTAATTTCTTCCAAGATCTCAGACGGCTCAATTCTTCTAAGGCATATAAACAATAACAATTGTTCTCATGGACAGATAATGAAGTATAATAGTGCCACAGGTTGGGAGTGTGCCTCAGACTTAAATAACTCGTATACGGCTGGAATAGGGTTGAATCTAACGGGGAACACCTTTTCCGTGAATTTTGCAGGGAGTGGTTTAGCAAATACTGTGGCAAGAAGCGACCATGACCATAATAATGTTTATGCCCTCCTAACTCACAACCATCATGGAATTTACGCCCCAATACTACACAATCATGACGGAGTATACTCACCTATAAATCATAACCATGATAGCGAATACGTAAATGTCAAAGGAGATACGATGACAGGTCTTCTCAATATCCAAATTAATTCTGCAATTGAGACTCCAATAGCGCTCACAACCTCAAACGGCTCTGTACTGTTTGAAGGACCTCAGGGTATTACACCCACAAAGGGGGCAGGAATAAGGCTTATGTGGGTTCCAAACAAAAGGGCACTGAGAGTAGGTGAAGTATCCAAAAATCAGTGGGATGACCCAAATATTGGTTATCATTCTTATGCTATGGGATACGATACAATGTTAAAAGGTAATTATTCTTTTTCTATCGGAAACAACAATGAGATTGTTGGACAGGATAATTTTGTTTTTGGTAATTACAATTTTTCTGAAGGAAGTAAAGTTACAATAATTGGACACAACAATAACTCATTTGCTAGTGGAGAAGGTGTATTCGCCATTGGAATGGAACACGATTTAAATGGTAAGGAGGTTTATACATTGGGCTACTCCAATAACTTAAATGGAAAAAGAAATATGGTCATAGGTTCTGACAACTTTGTTGATCAGCAATCAAATGATTCAATCATTATTGGGAATGAGAGCTCAATCAAGGGTTCATCACATGCTTTTGCAATAGGGAATTATGTGTCGGCATCGGCAGATTACGCAATTACAATAGGAGAAGGAATAAGTCCTTCACAACCTCTTGACAACTCAAGGAGTCATTCGCTTATGATTGGTTTTAACTCAATGATGCCTACTTTATATGTGGGGCCATCATCGGGTGGAATGAGCACTGGAGAAGTGGGCATCGGAACAGATAACCCAACAACAAAATTGGATGTTGATGGTGGTGTCAGAACAAGGCCTCAAAAAATGTTAATAGACAGTGTCGTTTCAAATCCTCTAAATAAAGAAATCTTACTAAAACCCGAAATTAAATGCTCTTTTGCAAATAGAGGTGAGATGAGGTTATTCGAAATTCCAACAACAATAGGCATTGAAGAGTACTTCTGCATATGCAAGAAAGAGGTCTTATCAATTAATTACTCTTGGCATTGTATAAAATAATACTATTAAATACCTTAACTGCCTTCGTAGATTGTCATGGAGCTAAATTTTAGAATCACACGAATAAAAACCTACTTATTTTAACTACAAAGTTTTTGACTAATAAGTCTTTTAGTTATATAAAAAAATCCGTGGAGCATAAATGAAAGGAATTGTCCTTGCAGGCGGTTATGGTACTAGACTCAAACCCGCATCACTTGCTGTAATAAAACAGTTAATGCCAGTCTATAACAAACCGATGATTTTTTATCCTCTCTCCACTTTAATGCTTACTGGAATTAGAGACATACTAATAATATCTACCCCCAACGATACACCTAAATTCAAACAGTTATTTGGCGATGGAAAGAGACTTGGGGTTAGATTTTTTTATAAAGTTCAAAAAACTCCCAAAGGTATAGCCGAGGCATTGATAATTGGGAAGGAATTCATCAAAAATGACTCAGTGGTATTAATACTCGGGGACAATATATTTTATGGCGCCAATCTTGAGGAATTACTTATTAGTGCTAAGGAAAGTGTAGAACAAAGAGGAGGTGCTTACCTCTTTTGCTATAGGGTAAAGGATCCTACGAGATACGGTATTGCCAGGTTTGATAATAATATGAGATTAATTGAAATCATTGAAAAACCCAAAGACCCTCCATCAAACTGGGCAGTTACTGGGATCTATTTTTACGACTCTACGTGCGTGGAAATTGCCTCCTCATTGAGGCCATCAAAGAGAGGTGAATTAGAAATAACAGACATTAATAATTGGTACATAAAGAAAAAGAGTGTTTCCTATTCTCTTCTTGGCAGTGGATATGCATGGTTAGATATGGGGACATTTCAAAGTATGCTCGATGCGCAGAATTTTATTGAGACCATAGAAACGAGACAGGGATTAAAAATTGGTTCAGTTGAGGAGATTGCATACAGAAAGGGTTATATTAAAAAAGAAGGATTAAGGTATTTCATAGAATTATACAAAGGCTCTGAGTACGCTGATTATCTTCAGGAAATATTGAATGAAAAAGATTGATATAACACCCTTTGAGGGTGTCTATAAGATTTATCATAAAAAATTTGGGGATGAGAGAGGATTCTTCTCCGAACTTTTTAAAACGGATGAATTAAAAAATTTAGGTTTTGAATGTGTTGCTCAACAAAATATCTCTCTGTCAAATAAGGGTGTAATAAGGGGACTTCACCTTCAGCTGGAACCTTATGAGCAGAGTAAAATTATTACTGTCTTGTCAGGTTCGATTTTTGATATTGCCCTTGATCTTAGAAAGAATTCCACAACGTATTTAAGAGTCTTCTCAGTAGAGATCGACATGGACTCGGACTTTTCTCTACTCGTTCCTAAAGGCTTTGCCCATGGTTTTCAGGCACTTGAGGATGAAACAGTGGTATTATACTCAGTGGATAAAATATATGCCCCAGATTTTGAAAGTGGAATCAATGTCTTTAGCAAGGAAATTGAGATAAAATTTCCATTAGAAGAAAAGATTCTTTCTAAAAAAGATGAGAATCTCCCTAAATTAGCTGACTTTTTGGCTAAATATGAAAAAAGTTAGAATTGTTATAACTGGCGGTTCAGGCTTCATAGGCTCGCACTTCATAAAACTTTTAATGAGATCAGAAAGGAATAATGAAATTTTTAACATTGATTTACTAACTTATGCAGGGGATAATAGGAGATTACAAGAGATTGAAAGAAGTAATCTTTATCATTTTATAAGATGTGACATTAGGGAGAAGGACAAGATCTTAAGTGTCTTAAGAGATATAAAACCCGATGTTATTTTTCACTTTGCAAGCGAGACCCATGTTGATAATTCCATTGCAAGACCATCTGATTTTATTACAACAAATATAAATGGCACATTTAACATTCTCGAATTTGTTAGGTCGAGTGAGACTAAACTTATTCATATAAGCACTGATGAGATATATGGGGACAGAAAGAAAGGCGAATCGCTGTTTGTGGAAGATAATAATTATAATCCCTCATCTCCATACTCCGGCTCTAAAGCTGCGCAAGAGATGTTAATTAAATCATATATCAGGACTTATAAAATAAAATCAATTATTATCAGACCTTGCAATAACTTTGGACCATTTCAACACAGAGAAAAATTTATTCCAAAATCAATAATCAGCGCCTTAAATAATAAGCCTATAGAGATTTATGGAGATGGCAAAAATAAGAGAGAATGGATTTATATTGATGATGGATGTGATGCTATTTATAGGATTTATAAAAAAGGTAGAATAGGAGAAATATATAACATAGGGAGTGGATTTATTGTTTCAAATAATAGAATTGCTATTGAAATACTAAAACTAACGGGAAGGCCAAGAGATTTAATTTTATATGTAGAGGATAGACCTGGACATGACACTATGTATGGAGTGGACTTCTCAAAATTAAGGAGTATGGGATTCAGACCAAAAACATCTCTGATCACTGGTTTAAAATTAACAGTTGAGTGGTACCAAAATAATAGTGATTGGTAGATTTATAGAAAAGCATAGCTAAAAATTCATGCACTGCAAGAGAAGCAAAATTCATATTAACAGAGCTAAAAACAGTTTCGAGAAGTGCCAGTTCTCCACTAATGTTAATAACCCTCGATCCCTTTATTTGTAAACCTCTGTATCGTGAATTTAACATGATTGCTGACAACTACCTCATGTATGTCTATTTTCTATCCACAAAAATTATCTCAGGATTGTAATAACACATAGTTTGTGTTTCGCATCCATACCCACCACAAATCATAGAAGAGATTCTGTTCATAAGTAGTGAAAGAATTTTCCTAAAGTTAACCTTGATTCTCTACATCTTCTTATGATATCATGACATTATTTCCTTGTTATGCTCTATGGATGTAAATTTAAATTAGACTTCTTTGAATTAAAAACAAAAAATATCCCTTCGTAAGGAGGGTTTTTATGAAAAGTATAACATCCCTTTCTTTACTCGGTTATTCGCTAATAATTTCAATCTCATGGGCAACTGAATATGTGCCACCTCCAAAACTACCTGCATATAAAACTTCATCAGAAAAAATGCAACAGAGAATAAAGCTGTATGACTTCAGAAATTCGAATATTGAGCTTTATAGAATTACAAAGGCACCTTCAAAAGAGGTAAGAGCTGTGGCTGAGTTTGAACCTGCTTCAATACTAATTCTTACATACTTTCCTGGATACTATGATAGGATCTACAGAGGGATTGTTGTAAGTGTAATTGACCGTATCAATATATATTTCCTTTATAATTCAAGTCTCATGAAGAGTGCAATCATATCACGCCTCAAAAGCTGGGGAATCCCAGACACAACAATAAACAGTAAGATAACCTTTGTTAATCTAGATATAGATTCTGTGTGGACAAGAGACAGCGGACCAAATCCGATAGTGACTTCAGATGGAAAATACGGAATAGTTGATTTCAGATATTATTCCGACCGTTATTACGACGACAAAATTCCGACTGAACTTGCAAACCTTCTATTATTAAATGTCTTCAGACCCTCAATGGACTTTGAGGGTGGCAATTTTATGACAAATGGCAAAGGGCTTTGTATGGTTACAAGGGGCTCTATATGGGAGAATCTACCGCTAAGAGATGCTGATATACAAAAAATACTTTCTGATTATATGGGCTGTAAAAAGACAGTCTTTTTAAAACCGCTTGCGGGTGAGGGGACAACACATATTGATATGTTTGCCAAGTTCACATCTGAAGATACTATTCTGCTCGGGCAATACAAATTTTCACAGGACTGCATAAATTATGATATTCTTGAAGAAAACTACAGCATACTCTTAAAGACAACTACCTTAGATGGGAAACCTCTTAGGATAATAAGAATACCCATGCCCGACAACTCTGATGGGGTATGGAGAACTTACACCAATTCCCTCTTAGTAAACAATATTGCACTTGTTCCCGTTTATTCACAGCACAAGACTTATGAAGCAGAGGCAATTGAAGCATACAGGGAAGCTCTCGGTAATAACTGGAGGATTGTTACAATAGATTCTGAAGAGATCATACCTGATGGCGGCGCAATACACTGTATAACTATGACTATCCCTGATTTTTCCCTGGTAAAATTTCAGAATGACCCTGAACCTCTCTGCGGCAACTCCATCAATTGCAATCCATCCGGCTGCGGCACAATTACAACAAAGGGAGAATGCGATGGAGATGTTGTGCTGTGGTGCGAAAGCAATACACCTAATTTCTATGATTGTTCCTCACCTTGTAACATGGTTCCAAATGGCTATCCATGCGAACAAAGATGTGAATATAATAATCAGAAGGGATATTATGATTGTATCTCTGATTTTCAGTGTCTGCAATGCATAGATGAGTGCAAAAGCGGGGAGAAAGGCTGTACAGACTCAAATACCCAATGGATATGCGCTGGGGATATTGATCAGGATGGTTGTAATGAAATAAAAACTATAAAATGCAGTACTGGGGAGATCTGTAAAAACGGAATATGCCAATCCGAATGCACTCCTAATTGCACAGATAAAGAATGTGGAGATGACGGGTGCGGAAATGCCTGCGGTTTTTGCAAACAGAATGAATACTGTGGCTCTGATTCAAAGTGTCATCCAAATCCCTTGGATGCAGGGACTGATACATCAGATATTAAAGATGCAGGCACAGGAGACATTTTCTATGATACAACGCCAGTTGATACTACTGATGATATAAACTCAATCAAAGATGCAGAAGGTGATACTCCCCTTAGGGATTCAGGCGCTGATACAACAGTTACTGACCTTACAAACAATGATATATTAGATGTCGCTCAGGCAGATATAACCGATGCTGTCAGCCATGACACAGGCAATATTGACACTTATGTAAGAGATAATATTAGAATAGATTCCGAACCAGAAGAAGATAAAGAAAATAATATTATAGATAATTCTGAAGGTTGTTCTTGTTCATTCATCGACTAAGTTATACCAAGTTCCTCTTTTGATGGCTTTATAATCTC